>USIL01000049.1:0-7817 GCA_900554655.1 uncultured Collinsella sp. | reverse complement strand
GCCATCGCAGCCATGATGTTCCTGCAGAAGGTTGCCGATCCCGCCGCTACCCTCAAGGCCCTCGACGAGCGTAACACCGCCCGTTGGCTCCAGGCCTAAAGCCGGGCTGAGGTAAGCCATGTAAAGGGGGCGCTCTGCCAACCAGCGGGGTGCCCCCTTTTTGCATCGTGGGCGTGCGGGATAAGCGCTTTCGATGTGGATGCCCGCGGCGCGAGTTATGGGTACGATGGTTTCAGGGGAGGTATCACCATGAAACTTGGATGCGTCATTATGGCTTCGGGCGAGGGCAAGCGGTTTGGCTCTAACAAGATGCTTGCCGATATCTATGGCGAGCCGCTGATTGCCCGGACCATCGATTCGGTTCCCCGGGGCTTTGGCGTCGTGGTTTCGACGCGTTGGCCCGAGGTCGCTCAGATTTGCGAGGACAAGCATTGCCCGTGCGTGCTGCACGATGGCGAGCTGCGCAGCGAAAGCGTCCGTGCGGGCCTTTCGTGGGGAGTCGAACGCAACTGGAAAGGTTGCCTCTTTTTGCCGGGCGACCAGCCGCTCGTGAGTTCGGGTTCTTTTGAGGCTATGGTTCGTGCGTTTGACGAGTGTGGCCGCAAACATCCGGTGCGTCTTGCGTGCAACGGTGAGCCTTCGAGCCCGGTGCTCTTTCCGGCGGAACTGTTCGATGCACTTATGTGTCTTGAGGGCAAGGACGGCGGCGGTTCGATCCTCAAGGACCGTACCGACGTGGTGCTGGTCGAGGCGCGTGCCTACGAGCTGTGGGACGTCGATACCGCCAAGGGACAGCAACGCATAACGGAGCATATCGCCGCCTGCTCGTATTTTGATCGCGTGGCCAACTGCATCAATCAATAAGGAGCAATTATGATCATCATCAAAAACGGCGCGCTCGTGACGCCCCAGGGGCTTCGCCGCGCCGATCTTGCCATGGAGGGCGATAAGATTGTGCGGATTGCCGCGGCAATCGAGCCGGGCGAGGGCGATACCGTCCAGGACGCCACCGACTGTTGGGTGTTCCCCGGCTTTATCGACGGCCACACGCACATGCAGTGCTGGACCGGCATGGATTGGACGGCCGATAGCTTTGAGACCGGTACGCGTGCGGCTGCCTGCGGCGGTACGACGACCATCGTGGACTACGCGACGGCCGATCGCGGCGTGACCATGCCCGATGCCTTGGCCGAGTGGCATCGCCGCGCCGACGGAACCTGCACGGCCAACTACGCGTTTCATATGGCACTCGCCGAGTGGAATGAACGCAACCGCGCCGATCTTTCGGCCATGCGCGAGGCGGGCGTGTCGTCGTTTAAGACCTACTTTGCCTATGACCACCTGCGCCTGGACGACGCCGAGACGCTCGAGGTGCTGGAGGAACTCAAGCGCGTGGGCGGCATGCTCTGCGTGCATTGCGAGAACGGTACGCTGGTGAATGAACTGCAGAAGCGCGTGTACGAGCAGGGGATTCATGGGCCCGAGGGGCATGCGCTCAGTCGTCCGGACGTGTGCGAGGCCGAGGCCGTGAGTCGTCTGCTGTATCTGGCGCACTTAGCCGGGGACGCTCCAGTCAATGTGGTGCACCTTTCGACCAAGCTGGGGCTCGAGGCCATTCGCGCTGCCAAAGCGCGCGGGCAGAAGGACATCTATGTCGAGACCTGCCCTCAGTATCTGATGCTCGACGATACTTGCTACTTGGAGCAGGGCGAGGACGGCTTTGCGGGTGCCAAGTATGTGATGAGCCCGCCACTGCGCCATGCCGGCGACCGTGCCGCGCTGCGCGAGGCGCTTGTGGCCGGCGAGATCGATACTATTGCGACCGATCATTGCAGCTTTAACCTGCACGGGCAAAAGGACCGCGGACGCGACGATTTCCGCGCGATTCCCAACGGCGGGCCCGGCGTGGAACATCGTCCCGTCGCGATTGCCACGAGCTTTGAGGGCCAGTTGGGCCCCGAGGATTTGTGCCGCTTGATGAGTGAGAACCCGGCGCGCGTCTTTGGCATGTATCCGCGCAAGGGCTGTCTTGCCGAGGGTGCCGATGCCGACGTGTGCGTGTGGGATCCCAAGGCGCGCTGGACCATTAGCGCGGCGACGCAGCATCAGGCTGTGGACTACACGCCGCTCGAGGGTTTTGAGGCACATGGCCGCGCCAAGGCCGTGTTTGTGAACGGCGTGCTGGCGGCACGCGACGGCGAGCCCACCGGAGCCCAGCCCGGCCGCTACGTGCCCCGCTAGCAGGAAGATCACCGGATTCCCCTCCGCAGTTGCGGTGGAATAGTTCCTGTTTGGCCGCCAAATAGGCCGTTTCGGGAACTATTTCACCGCAACTTATAGGTCTGCTGGGGCAGCGCCGGCTATCGGAGGCTGCTGGCGACGACGGGGCGGCCGAGGGCTGCCTCGAAGCGGTCGGCCATCGTGGGGTCGCTGAGTGCGTCGACTTGGTTGAGCATGACGCGTGCGGTGCTGAGTCCCAGCGCCTGCATCTCGGAATTGAGCACCTGGGCGACGCGCTCGGGCGTGGCGATGTCGGTGAGCTCGCAGCCGCAACGCTCGCAAAAGAGCTCGGGGCGGTGGACGGCTTCGTTGATGGGCTTGCCGAGCCCCGAGGCGCCGACGAGCCAGATGACGTTGGCCGTGCCGGCGGGAACGACCGGCTCCCACGGGGCGTGGGCCTTGAGCGGGAGCCGCTTGCTGCCGTCCGCCTCGGCCAGGACGTAGTCAAAGCGCTGCGCCAGCTGGTCGAGCGGCTCGGCAGGGGAGGAGAGCTTGCCCGTCTCCGGGTCCAAAACACCCGCCTGGCAGATACTTCCGCGGCTCATGCCCGCGCATGCCTCGCAGGTGCAACCGGGGACATGCGAGGCGCCCGGCTTCCAAGGCTCGGCGTCCAGGCGACGGCTCGACCCGTCCCACGGCACGCCGGCGACGGGGAACATATGCGTGGTGGTGCAGAGGAGCGCGCGGCCGCCAGCGCGCATAAGCTCAAGGCCGAGCGTCTTTAGCAAGGTCGACTTGCCACCGCTGCCGATAATCGCGGTAATGCCCGGTTTGATCCTGAGCGCCGAGGCAAGATTGCCGCTAACCGTTTCCATCTGTTCACCGCCGTATAATACTGTGATAATAAATAATCATCAGAGTAGCGGTCGAACCGCATTTGCTCTGCTCAAACCGTAGCACAGGGAGGTGTCCCGGGAATGCTCGTTTATGTTCGCGGCGCCGGCGATATCGCCACGGGCGTCGCCGCTCGCTTGGTGCGCGCCGGCGTGTCGGTCGTTATGGCCGATATCGCGGTTCCCACGTGCATCCGCCGCACAATCAGTTTTTGCGAGGCTATTCGCTTGGGCGAGGTCGAGGTCGAGGGCATTCGCGCTCGCTTGGCACAGACGCCGGCAGAGGCGCTTGCAATTACCGAGGCTGGAGACGTCGCCGTTGTGGTGGACCCCCAGGCCAAGATGCTCGGCGAGCTGAAACCCGCTGCCGTGGTCGACGCGATTCTGGCTAAGCGCAACCTGGGTACCACGCGCGACATGGCGCCTGCCGTCATCGCCGTGGGGCCGGGCTTTACCGCGCCGGTTGACTGCGACGCCGTGGTCGAAACCATGCGCGGGCATTTCCTGGGCCGTGTCATTACCCAGGGTTCGCCCCAACCCAACACGGGCGTGCCGGGCATTATCGCTGGCTATGGCAGAGAGCGCGTTATCCACAGCCCCGCCGCCGGCGTGTTTCGGTCCGACCGCGCGATCGGCGACATCGTGAGCGCCGGAGACGTGATTGGCTACGCGGGCGATTCGCCCATGTGCACGCAGATCGATGGCTGTCTGCGCGGGCTTTTGGCGAACGGCGTGCAGGTGACTGAGGGCTTTAAATGCGCCGATGTCGATCCGCGCGGCGATGCCAGCTATATCAACTACATTTCGGACAAGGCGACGTCGGTCGGCGGCGGTGTGCTCGAGGCACTCGCCATGCTCACCGGTGTATTCCAGGGATAGGAAATTGCAATGGAAAAGCTCGATGTGGTGAATGCTGCGCTTGCCGCCCTGCGTGCTGGCGAGACGTGCGAGCTCGTGGTCGTGGCCGGCACGGCGGGGTCGTCGCCGCGCGGCGTGGGCGCCTGGATGGCCGTCTTTGCCGACGGTGGCCAGGCGGGCACTATCGGCGGCGGCAAGATTGAGCTCTTTGCGCTGGATGAGGCGCGCGAACTCCTGAGCGCGGGACAGTCGCGTCTGGTCCGCTACACCATGGGCGGCGAGAACTCCGATACCGGCATGATCTGCGGCGGAGCCATCTGCCTGTGCTATCTGCACCTGGACGCGACCAAGGTACCGTTGCTCCAGTCGGTTGCCGACGTCTTGGCCTATCGGCGCATCGGCGACTTCGTCATCGACTTTGAACCGTTTATCGCGAGCGCGCTCGAGGGCGATGTGGCCGAGTACCATGGCGAGGCATCGCGCCATACCATTGCGGGCTGCCCCGGGCTTTCGCTGGTGGAGGAGGGGAGTAAGGTCACCTACACCAACGCGGCCTCTGAGATTCCCGCGGCGCACATCGAGACGCTCTGCCCCGAGGGCCTGACCTATATCTTTGGCTGCGGCCACGTGGGCGCCGCGACGGCGCGGGTGCTTACGGCGGCGGGCTTTGCCGTCGTGGCGTGCGACGACCGCCCCGGCACGCTGACCCCGTCGCCTGGTCGATTACAAGAACCTGGGCGAGCTGTGTCCCATCGGTCCGCGCGACTTGGTGGTCGTCGCCACGGCGGGTCACAAGTCCGATATCGACGTGGTGATTCAGGCCATGCGTGCCAAACCCGCCTATCTGGGCTGCTTGGGCTCGCGTCGCAAGACGGCCTTTGTGCGCGCCCGCCTGGAGCAGGAGGGCTTTACGCAGGATCAGATCGACGAGCTGCACCTGCCGATCGGCGTTGCCATCGAGGCCGAGGATCCCGAGGAGATCGCTATCTCCATTGCCGCCGAGATGATCCACCTGCGCCGCACCAAGCTCGTCCCCCGCAAGCGCTAATCGCATCCCCACCAATAAGTTGCGGTGAAATAGGGACTGTTTAAGCCAGTTAAGCCGTCAAACAGTCCCTATTTCACCGCAACTGCTTGTTGGGACCCATTTGTGCGGGGGAGTTGTGGAGTTGTGCAGGCAGACGAGGTTTTTCTGGAAATACGCTCCCGATGCGCGTATAGTACCGATTGTTTTGTCGGCTCCTGCTGCGTCGAGTCCAAACCGCGAAATGCCATGAGCGGCGCGGATGCAGCCAGGAGGCACGAGGACAACCCATCGTGGCCACGCCCCGTGCTTAAAACCCCAAGAAGGAGTGAACAATGGCAGAAGAGAAGTATGTGCCGCGTCTGAAGACCAAGTACAACAACGAGGTCAAGCAGCAGCTTCAGGACAAGTTCCAGTACGAGAACGTCATGATGATCCCCAAGTTTGAGAAGATCGTCGTGAACATGGGTGTCGGCGAGGCCGCTACCGATTCCAAGGCCATCGACGGTGCCGTGCGCGACCTGCGCGCCATCACCGGCCAGCAGCCGATGATCACCCGTGCCCGCAAGTCCATCGCTACCTTCCGCCTGCGCGCCGGTATGCCGATCGGCTGCAAGGTTACCCTGCGTGGCGACCGTATGTGGGAGTTCTTCGATCGTCTGACCTCCGTCGCGATCCCCCGTATCCGCGACTTCCGCGGCATCTCCGCCAAGAGCTTCGACGGCCGTGGTAACTTCTCCATGGGCGTCACCGAGCAGCTCATCTTCCCCGAGATCGACTTCGACTCCGTCGATCACCAGCGTGGTATGGACATCACTTTCGTGACCACCGCCAACACCGATGAGGAGGCCAAGGCCCTTCTGGACGCCTTCGGTTTCCCGTTCAAGAAATAGGTTCACCTGCCCTATAAGCGCCGTTCCCACAAGGGGGCGGCGCTTGGGGCGAACAATACTCTATGTGAGGAGGATATAAGTGGCTAAGACATCGATGATCGTCAAGTGCAATCGCAAGCAGAAGTTCTCTACTCGTGAGTACACGCGCTGCCAGCGCTGCGGCCGTCCGCACTCTGTGTACCGCAAGTTCGGCCTGTGCCGTGTCTGCTTCCGCGAGCTTGCACTCAAGGGCGAGCTTCCCGGCGTTAAGAAGGCCAGCTGGTAAGTCACTACCAGCGTTTCAAGCATCAGTTTGGAACAGGGAAAACGCGCTAAAAAGGCTTTGCCGTTAAGGGCGGTGAAGAACCAAGAGCACGTGTTCATCAAGAACGAAGGAGAATCTGTATGAACCTTACAGACCCGATCGCAGATATGCTTACGCGCATCCGTAACGCTAACTCTGTGAACAAGGCCACGGTCTCCATGCCGAGCAGCAAGAAGCTCGTCGAGATCGCTCGTGTTCTGCACGAGGAGGGCTACATCGAGGGCTACGATGTCGAGGACACCGTTCCCCAGAAGACTCTGCACATCACGCTTAAGTATGGTCCCAAGAAGGCTAAGGTCATCAACGGCATCCGCCGCATTTCCAAGCCGGGCCTGCGTAAGTACACCGGCGTTGCCGACATGCCCCGCGTCCGCGGTGGCCTTGGTACCGCCATTATTTCCACCAGCCATGGCGTCATGACCGACCGCGATGCTCGCAAGCACAACGTCGGCGGCGAGATCATCGCTTACGTCTGGTAATTCGCTCGGTAGGTAGAAGGAAAGGAGATCACCGTGTCTCGTATCGGTAATAAGCCTGTCCAGATTCCCGCCGGAGTCGAAGTGGCAGTCAACGGCAACAACGTTGTCGTCAAGGGCCCCAAGGGCCAGCTCGAGCTCGATGTCTTTGAGAAGCTCGCTATCAACGTCGAGGACAACGTCCTCACCGTTTCCCGTCCCGACGACGAGCGTGAGACCCGTGCCCGCCACGGCCTCACCCGCGCCCTCATCCACAACATGGTTGTTGGCGTTTCCGAGGGCTTCGAGAAGAAGCTCGAGCTCGCCGGCGTCGGTTACCGCGTGCAGCAGAAGGGTAAGAACCTCGAGTTCTCCCTGGGCTTCTCGCACCCCGTGATCGTCGAGGCTCCCGAGGGCATCACCTTCGAGGTTCCCGACAACACCCACGTGAACGTCAAGGGTATCAACAAGCAGCAGGTCGGTCAGATCGCCGCTGAGATCCGCGGTCATCGTCCTCCCGAGCCTTACAAGGGCAAGGGTATCCACTACGTTGGCGAGCACATCCGCCGCAAGCTGGGTAAGGCCGCCAAGTAGTCGTAACCGACTCACTCGCATAAGACCAGCACCCCGTTAGGTGCTGGCAAGATCAACCTTTTTAGGAGTTTACGTATGAACAAGCATAAGGCGAAGCTGGAAGGCCTCAAGCGTCGTCAGCGTCGTGTTCGCGGCAAGGTCTCGGGTACCGCCGAGCGTCCGCGTCTTCGCGTGACCCGTACTAACGCCAACATCTATGCCCAGATCATCGACGACAGCAAGGGCTCCAGCCTGACGCTCGTCTCTGCCTCGACCCTCGAGGCCGAGTTCAAGGGCACCCACACCTCGAACAAGGAGGCTGCGGAGAAGGTCGGTCAGCTCGTTGGCAAGCGCGCCATCGAGGCCGGCATCACCAAGGTCGCCTTCGATCGTGGTGGCCGTATCTACCATGGCCGCGTCAAGGCCCTCGCCGACGGTGCTCGTGCCGCCGGTCTCGAGTTCTAGGAGGTATGTAGCACATGGCTCGTAATCAGAAGCAGCAGCGCGAGGCCTCCGAGTTCGAGGAGCGCGTCGTTTACATCAACCGCGTGTCGAAGACCGTCAAGGGTGGTCGTCGCATGAGCCTCGTCGCTCTCG
>USIL01000048.1:0-7875 GCA_900554655.1 uncultured Collinsella sp. | reverse complement strand
AACAGTCGATCACCAAAACCACCACAAAGGTGCCTGTCCCCTTTGTGGTGATTCGCGAGCATGACGTGAGCGACATCTAGGTTTTTTGCAATTCAATACGACACGTACGCTAACTCCCTTTAACAAGGAGGACCCTATGCTGATGCTCAAAACCGCCACGGTACTCGAAGTCATCTCCAAGCGCCGCCGCACGGCGCGCCCTGCCGTTCACGCCGGCCTTGCCAAGAACACCATCTTTGCCGCAACCCATAGCGCCGAGGACTCCCTCCTGCTGCTCGACGCCACGGCTGACGGCCTCACCGCCGGGCAGGCCGCCGAGCGCCTGGACGCCGCCGGCCCCAACACCATCGAGGCGCCGACCAAGACACTTGCCCGTCGCATCGCCGACGCGTTCATCGACCCCTTCGCCGGCATCCTCGCCGCGCTCGCGCTGGTCTCGCTCTACATCGACGTGCTCGCCGTGCCCGAGCCGCAGCGCGACCCCTCCACGGTCATCGTCATCGGCATCATGCTGCTGGTATCGGGCGGCATGAAGTTTATCCAGGAAGCCCGCAGCGGCAATGCGACCGAGGCCCTCAAGGACCTGGTCTCCAACACCTGCACCGCCCTGCGCGACGGCGAGCGCATCGAGATACCCTTCGATGAGCTCGTCCCCGGCGACGTGATCCGCCTCTCCGCCGGCGACATGGTGCCGGCCGATGCCCGCATCATCACCGCACGCGACCTGTTTGTGATCGAGTCCGCCCTCACCGGCGAAAGCGAGGCCGTCGAGAAGGCCGCCGTCGCCACCGTCGTCGAAGGCGCCGACAGCTCCACGCTGCCGCTCTCCGCCTGCAAGAACATCGTCTTTACCGGCACCTCCGTGCAAAACGGCACCGCCATGGCGCTTGTCGTGGCCACCGGTTCGGACACCTACCTGGGCGGCATCGCCAAGATGCTCAACGGGCGCGGCGAGAAGAGCGCGTTCGACCGCGGCGTCTCGAGCGTCTCGATGCTGCTGGTGCGCCTGATGCTCGTCATGGCGCCGGCCGTCTTTGCCATCAACGCCGCCACCAAGGGCGACGTCATCGATGCGCTATTGTTCGCCACGAGCGTGGCCGTGGGCATCACGCCGCAGATGCTACCCGTCATCGTGGCCACGAGCCTGTCGCAAGGCGCCAAGGACCTCGCCCGCCGCCAGGTCATCGTCAAGGAGCTGCCCGCGATCCAGAACCTCGGCGCCATGGACGTACTGTGCTGCGACAAGACTGGCACCCTCACCGAGGACCGGATCGTGCTCGAGCGCTACCTCAACACCGACGGCAACGAGGATACGCGCGTGCTGCGTCATGCGTTCTTGAACAGCTTCTTCCAGACCGGCCTCAAGAACCTCATCGACCTTGCCGTGATCGACCGCGCCAACATGACCCCTTCGGCCATCGCGCCCGATTCCATGCTGGGTCAGAGCCTGCGCGACCGCTACACCAAGGTCGACGAGGTGCCCTTCGACTTTTCGCGCCGTCGCCTAAGCGTAGTTGTCGCCGATGCCCAAGGCAAGACTCAGATGGTCACCAAGGGCGCTGCCGAGGAAATGCTCGAGATTTGCTCCTACGTCGAGGTGGACGGCACCGCCCAGCCGCTAACCGACGAAAAGCTCGCCCAGATTCGCAAGCAGGTAGCAGACCTCAATGCCGAGGGCCTGCGCGTGATCGCCGTGGCGCAGAAGACCAACCCGCGCACCGTGGGCGAGTTTGGCATCGCCGACGAGTGCGACATGGTGCTGATGGGCTTTTTGGCCTTCCTCGATCCGCCCAAAGCGAGCGCCGCGGGCGCCGTCGCCACCCTCGAGGCCAAGGGCGTGGCGGTAAAGGTCCTGACCGGCGACAACGACCGCGTCGCCGCCACCGTCTGCGAGCAGATTGGCATCGACGCAAGCAACGTTTTGCTGGGCTCCGAGATCGATGCGCTCGACGACGCCGAGCTGGCGGAGCGCGCCGAGCAGACCCATCTCTTTGCCAAGCTCTCGCCGCTGCAGAAGGCGCGCTTGGTGCGCGTCATGCGTGAACTGCTCGGCCATACCGTGGGCTTTATGGGTGATGGCATCAACGACGCCGCCGCCATGCGTGCGAGCGACTGCGGCATCTCGGTCGATTCGGCCGTTGACATCGCCAAAGAATCCGCCGACATCATCTTGCTCCAGAAGGACCTGGGCGTGCTCGAGCGCGGTATCATCGAAGGCCGTCGCACCTACGGCAACCTACTCAAGTACCTCAAGACCACGGTGAGCTCCAACTTTGGCAACGTGCTGTCCGTGACCGTCGCGAGCCTGTTCCTGCCGTTTTTGCCCATGAGCGCCCTGCAGCTGGTGCTGCTGTCGCTGGTCTACGAGATCGTGTGCATCGCGCTGCCGTGGGACACCGTCGACGACGCCTGGACTGCCCGCCCGCGCGCCTGGGACGCCGCGTCCATCAAGGGTTTTATGCTCGAACTGGGCCCCGTGAGCTCGCTGTTTGACATCGTGACGTTCGCCGCGCTCTTCTTTGTGGTGTGCCCCGCTGCCGTGGGCGCGAGCTGGGCAGAGCTTGCCGCCGCGGGCAATGTTGCCGGCATGGCGACCTTTGCGGCGATTTTCCAGAGTGGCTGGTTTGTCGAGTCCATGTGGTCGCAGACGCTCGTGATCCACATGCTGCGCTCCCCGCGTCTTCCGAGCCCGCGCGATCACGCCGCCCCCGCACTGTGTGTGCTCACCGTGCTGGGGCTGGCGCTTGTCACCTGGCTGCCGGCAAGCCCTATCGCCGATGCACTGGGCCTCACGCCGCTGCCGCTGAGCTTCTTTGCACTGCTCATCGGCATCGTCGCCGCCTACATTGCACTGACCCAGCTGACAAAGCGCCGCTTCATAGCCCGCCACGGTGAGCTGCTGTAACAGACAGCCCTAAGGCAAAACCACCACAAAGGTGCCTGTCCCCTTTGCGGTGGTTTTGGGGCGTTACGAGGCGTTGGCCAGTCGGCTCCAGAGTTCATCGATATCGATCTGGTCGCCGCCACTCAAGTAACCGGTTCGAATAAAAGCCTCATTGTAGATATAGATGTCATGAGCGCTATCGCCATCGTCTTCGGTGTCGTTGGCCATAATCACGTAGCGGTGGCCGTCAAGCGCCTTGACCAGCCAATACTGGGTATCATCGATCGTGCATTTCTCCTGCACCATCGCCGCATCGCCAATCGCGCCGATGAGCGCCCGCTCGCCCTTCGTATAGCCGCCCACCGAGAGTAGAATCGCGACGTTTTCGTCTCCGCCGCCCGGTTCAAGCTCCTCGTACTCGGACTCCGAAAGCGGTATCGCGCTGTTCGCAAGTTCGTCCACATCGTCCAAAACCTTGGAAAAGGTAAAAGCGAAAAATCCCGCGTCATCGACGGCGCCGTAGCCCACGCCTTGCCACTCATAATTTTGATGTTTGAGCAGGCGCACCATATCGGCACCAGCCAAGTTGATCGCGGCATAGACCGTCACGTTAGCATTGTCGTCCACGCAGGCGGCGTCCGCCGTGCTCGCCGCCTTGGCGCCGCCCGTTGTGCCCGAGCAGCCAGCCAGCGCGCAAGCCGCCGCGCCCGCGCCCGCCACAAAGACCGCACGGCTCATCGTCATCTCGTTCATCATGTTCGTCCCTCGCTATGCTATTGGCCGCATCGCACTTAGCCGAGCGCGCGCCCGGTCTTCTCCTGCCAAAATTCGTTAATCGTGGGGGCACCGCCGCCTTGGGTAAACGTACCGGTTTTGATGGACTCCTCGGTAATGAGGTCCAGGCGGTAGTCGCCGTTTTCCATTTGGCTCACCATGGCAACGTGACGCGCCATGTTGGAACCGTAGACGCACGCAATCCACGAGCCCGAGGTAATCTGCGCGCGGTCCTCAACCGGAACGGAAAAGCCCGCGATAACATCCTCGCAGCTCGAATAGCCCGCAAGCTGCAGCGTAAACATCACGGTACTCCCGGTGCCGCCCTTGTCGAGCTTTCCGATTTCATCCTCGCCGAGCCATTCGGTTGCGCCATCCTTGCTGATATTGCAGACGCTGAGCACGCGACCTGCCTCGTTCTCGTACATCTCGAGCGCATCTTGCCAGGTATAACCCTGTTGCGACGCAAACTCCTGCAACTGCCAGCCCTTAAGCTCGAGCAACGCTGCGATGCTGATGTTGCGGTGCGCATCCCAGCAGTCATCCGACCACGTATCGAACGCGTCCGCCGAGCCGCTGTCTGTGTCCGCACCGCCGCCCGCATCACCGGAATCACCCGATGACGAGCCCGCATCCATCTTGTCCTTTACCGGGCGATCGTCGTTAAAACCCGTCGTGTCCTGCGCCTGCTGTCCGCCGCATCCCGCAAGCGTCAGCAACGCCGTTCCCGCCGCCGCGACAAACGCCGTGCGCGAAATAACCGTCTCCCTCATTGTTGTTCCTTTCCCGTTTCTTATCACAGCGCCGAGCAACGCCTCGACACCGATCCTCCCGTAGCCCACTCACGCTATTGACGGGGCAGCTCCGTCCAGCCAAAACCGGGCTCAAAGCCATCGCGCGTGCCGATCACGTCGCCCGAGCCGTTCACCCAAGCTTGATCCGCCATCACCGAAACCTCGACATCGGTACCGTCGGGCCTGGTGTAATGGTTGACCCCGCGGATGGCATCGGAATACGACGCCGCGCCCGTTCCCACACCTGCGCTGGAGAAATTGGCCGCGCTGGCGGCCATATTCGCGGCGTGTTGACGATCGCTGCGCTCAAACCAAGCCTGCTGGTAGCTGTCGAACGCCGCCTGCTGCGAGGCATGCATCTGCTGCCAGGCCGCGAACTGCTGTTGCTGCTGGGCGATGTTCATCTGCGTGCGCTGACGCTGCTCGAGCACCATCTGCTGCTTTTGAGCGCACGCTTCGCGCGCAATCGACGGGTTGAGCCGCAAAGTCGACGCCATTGAGGCAAGCGCCGTGGAGGCCGCCTCGTCCAGACGGCCTTCCGGCGCAACCAGGCAGAAGCTGTCCCTGATACGCCACTGCAACAGGTCTGCCGCGCCCAGCTTGAACGGCGCCCCGTCTGGCCAATCGCCCTGATCCGGAGCCTGATCTTTCGCGGCGCGCTGACCCGCCGCCGCAGCCGCCTGGCGCTCGCGCAGGCGCTTACCCAGAACGCCACCGATCAGTCCGCTCGAAAGGCCCGCGCCCAGCAGCGCCTCGGCCCCGGCGGCAACGCCTTTACCCACAGAACCCGCGACTCCACCGATCGAGACTACATAGCCCTCGACCTTTGCCGCCACTGCAAGCTCGGTAGGCGCCGGGACGCCCGCGAGCCGATATCGACGCATGCGGCACTCATAGACCACATCGCTCGGTTCCATCGAAAAGCCCTGAATCGCAAAGTCGTTTGCAGCCTCGCGCTTTACGCGAGCACGCTCATGTTCAATATCGCCTGCCGCGCTCGACGGATAGGGTTGCTCGGCCACAACCTCCGCCCGTGCGCCCAATTGCGCCGCGCAGGCTTGAGCTAACTCGTCGCACGCCGCCTCCACGTGCACAAACGCCTTGCGCTCGGTTTGCGTGGGGATACGCTTGGCAACGGCGCCCGCGTCCACGTAGCAGAGCTCGGAGCGATACATGATGCGTTCGCCCGCCGGGCCTGCCGCCGTCACGCCAACTGAAATCGGGCAGTCGAAACTACTGCTGCGCTCAAGATGCGCCTCTTCGATACGCCAACCCCGCGGCAGCGCCACTTGCGCGAGCGCTTGGCCGCCAGAGGCATCGCATGCGGTGTGGAGCTCAAGGTCGCCGACGCGGGGAGCATCCGCTGCGGCCACGTCGCGGACCGGCGACGCGGCGTCGGCATCCTGCATCGGCACATCGACCGGCGCGTTCGCGCTCGGCTCACAACCTTCGCCCGCGCCATCATCGGCAGCCGCCCCATTTGCGTGTTCCGCGACACCCGGGTCATCCTCAACGCTCTCAAGCCGAACACCGCAGCCCGGGCAAAATCGCACCGGCACGCCGGCGACCCGCGGCAGCTGCATCCCGCACGCCGAGCAGAATCTCAAATCACTCATCCCGTACACCCCTCATTTCATTGGCTGTTCTTGATGGCGGCTAGCTGTCGCCACAGTTCATCGGCACCGTCAAGGCGATATGCCGTCTTGTCGAGCACGATATTCCCGCCCTCGAACTCCACCGATTGCTCCGAGCCGTCTTCATAGACAAAGACGAGCGTGCGACCGGCATCGCTCATCCGCTCATCCACCGCACCTCCCACGGTGCAATCGTCGAGCGCGGCAAAAGTCGATGCGACCAGCTCGGCATCGTCGGTCTCATAGATCGTCCGCGCCTCGCCGTCCTCGATAAGCTTGACTGCCACCGGATCGGCAGCACAATCGTTCAGCAACGCTTGCGCGGCGTTCTTTCCCTGGTCGGCACGGGCACCAAAGCCGTATGCCCGCACAAGCGTCACCGCCGCAGCAAGGACCACCACGGCGATAAGCGCGCCCGCAATTTTATTAGACGAGCAACCACGAGACGCCATAGGCCCACCCCTTCCGTTCTGCTCCGCTCAACATCACATTCATATGCCTTTGAGCGCCAAAACGGCAGGTGACAAATGTCTCATATTCATATTTTTGCAGGTAAAACCACCACAAAGGTGCCTGTCCCCTTCGTGGTGGTTTTGGCTAGTCTTGGGGTGTCCAGGACCAGAAGAAATTGATGAGGGCCACGCGCGAGGCGGCACCGGTCTTTTTGTTGATCGAGGCGATATGGCGGTAGAGCGTAGAACGCGAAAGGAAGAGCGCTGCCGCAACGTCCTGCACGCTGTCGTCCGATACGACCAGCGCCTCCAGTACATCGCGCTCGCGCTTGGTAAGTCCAAAGGCGGCTACAAAACCGTCGAGTCGATCGTCAAACGAAAGCTCCGGTGTCTCCAGGGACACCGTGTCGACCTGATCGGGCGCACGGCTCACGCCAAGATCGTCGGTGGCAAACGCCAGCCCCCTGTGACCCGCTTCGTCCTCAACGCCTTGTCCAAACTGCCCCAACAGCGAGATCGCAATGCCGACAAACAGCACGAGTACGACACCCACCGCCATCAGCACGTTTTGGCTCGAGATGATCGCCACCGCCGGAGCCGTCACAAGCATTGAGCAAATGTTGTTGATGACGCGGCCCATGCACGGCCACAGATACGACCAGCGGGCATACATCGAAATCGCGGCGAACTTCGCGGTGAAGAACACCACGAAAAAGCCCGTGCCCAGGTAAAAGATAATCGTGGCGGCGAGCGCATTGCCGCCGTTGCCATCGGTGATAAGCACAAAGAACGAGAGCGTGGACAGCATGGCGGCGCACGTCATGATGATATTCATATACGAGCGTCCGCGCAGGTCATACAGGGCGCCGGCAGCAAGCGCACTCACAACCAGCAGCAAGCGCGGCCAGTCACCCAGATCGATAGCGCCGGCGGCATGCGAGGTCGTAAGACCGGCATTGAGAGCCGCGAATACGCCGGTGAGGCAGGCGGTCGCCACCGTCAAGCGCACTACGGCACCCTGGAAGGCCGCCTTTGCCTCGGGATTATCGCGCCACTTGGCGCCATGCTCCGACGCATCGACCGATAGCTCGGCAATCTCGGCTTCGAACTCGGGCGCGGACTCATCGCGTAATTTAGCTCGGCGGGTACCGTGAAGCAGCCCAACCAGCGCAATCGCGCAGGCAATAAGGACAAACTGTTGAGGAATGCCCGCAGGCATCACCATATGGTTGAGCACCTGTACCAAAATGCCCGCAGCATAAGAAACCGCCACGGCACGTGCCAGACAAGGCGTCTGCGCAAAACGCCGCGCCAGATTGGCATGAGCGGTCGATCCG
>USIL01000047.1:0-7914 GCA_900554655.1 uncultured Collinsella sp. | reverse complement strand
CCGCGATGACGCAGTCGAGCCCCTGGTCGCGGAAGGCCTGTGCGTAGACGTCGGCGTTGGTCATGCGGCCCAGCAGCAGCACCATGCCGCCCTGGGGCTGGCCGGCATCGACAAGCGCGCGGAAGCGCTCGGCGATCGCACGGGCCTTGGCCTGTGTGCGCTCCTGCGTACTGCCGCCGGCAACAAAGAGGGCCTGGCGACGCGAGGCGTCTGCCACCAGCGTGTCCTTGCGGCCGTCGCTCGCCTCAAGGTCCAAAAAGCCCTGCATCAGGCCGCCGTCATCGCCGTCGAAGACGCGTGCCACGTAACGCAGCACCTCGTCGTGGCTGCGGAAGTTGCGCACGAGCTTGACGAGCTCGCCGGCAGGGACATCGGATGCGGCAGCCGTCTCGGGCGCAGCAGAGGAGCCCACCTTGCGTTCCTGGCGACGGAACACCTCGACCTCGGCGCCGCGGAAGCGATAGATCGACTGCTGTGCATCGCCCACGGTACACAGCGCACGCTCCCCCGCACCGGTCAGGCAACGGATCAGGTCGACCTGCATCTGGTCGGTATCCTGGAACTCGTCGATCATGACCATCTTAAAGCGGCCCTCGTACGCAGCACGGATGGTGGGGTAATCGCGCAGGGCCTCGTAGGCCATACGCAGCAGGTCGTTATTATCGAGGGCGGACTGGGCAGCCTTCAGCGCGCGATACTCGGCCTCCACGGAACGGGCCAGGCCCACCAGCGCATCGAGCGCCGGGCCACCGCAGGCAAGCACGATATTGATAAACGCATCGGCGGCCTCGGCCTTGAGCAGCTCGACCTGCTCCTTAGGGAATGCCTTGCTCGCGCGCGGCATGGTGCACGACATCATGAGTCGCGCCGCATCGGCCATGGTCTTGCCGCTCGCCTCGAACGCGTCGACGGCATCGAGCGCCATTTGCGCCTTCTCGGTCGCGGCCTTGCTTGCGCCCAGAGCCGCACGATAGGCATCGGCAAGGGCCGAGGTATCGGCCTGGCCGCGCGCCACGCGCACGTCGTCCATACCGCCCGGCAGCTGGCTCGACAGCTCCAGCAGGTCGCGCACCAGACCCTTGATGGTCGTGCCGGCGCCAAAGGGGCCGCCCTCGCCCGCCATAGGATACCAGGCGTAGAGGGCCTTGAGCGATGCCGCGAGCTCGGGGGCGGCATCGGACGCCGTCGCGCGGGCCAGCACATGCTCAACAGCCTGATCCATGAGCTCGTCGGTATCGGTGAGCACCGTGAACTCGGGGTCGATGCCCAGCTCCAGCGCGTGCGCGCGCAGGATACGCGAGCACATGCCGTGAATGGTCGAGATCCACGCGTCGTCGACGGTCAGCGCTTCCTCGTCCATGCCCTCGTCGATAAGCGCACGGCGCACGCGGTCGCGAATCTCGGCCGCGGCATCCTTGGTAAAGGTGATGGCGAGCACCTGGTCCAGATGCTCGACGAACGGACCGGATTCGGGCGAGAGCGCGTAGACGATGCGGCGCGTGAGGGTAAAGGTCTTGCCCGAACCGGCGCCCGCCGAGACAAACAGCGGACGGTCGAGCGTTTTGACGATCTGCAGCTGTTGCGGCATCAAAGTCGAAAGATCCATGGTCTACACGTCCCTCCTTACAAACGTTCCTTCGTGGTTATACGAGCAGCGGGCATGCGCGGCCTGCGTCGACGCCGGGTCGACAGCAGCGACGTTGCCCGCCTCGAGCTCCCGCAGGCGCTCGGCAATGCCGGTCTCCACGCGATCGAGCAGGGCGTCGAAGTCCATGCTGCCACCCTCGCCGGGGAAACCTTTCTTAAGACCCGGGATGCGGCCGTCGCCGCGCTCCTCCTCGAGCAGCTCGGCGCTCGCGGCACCGCGCAACGCCGGTTTGCCGCCCTTGGTCGAAAAATAGAGCGCCGCACGGGTATCCAGATCCAGCGCCCGGCGCATGGCCTGCGCATAGATAAGCGTCTGGGTATGGGGCGGCAGCCACCGCGGGTCGTCGATGGGCGCCGTGCCCGATTCCTCGTCGCGCACCGTGGGGTCGGCGAGTTTAAACTCCTCAACGCCCGAACGATGCTTGTAGTCGATCACCACGGCGCGGTTCTCGGCATCCACGTCCACACGGTCGATGCGCCCGCCGAGCGGCCAGCCGGCATACTCAACGTTAAGATCGTTAAAGGCAAACTCCAGGTAGCGCGGAGCAAAAGGCGTCAGCGCCTCGGCTTCATAGGCAAGCACGCCTTCCAGCTGCGGCAGAATCTCGGCCACCTGGCGCTCCTCTACCGGAGAGAGCGGCACGAGCGGGCCCTCGTTGCCACGCTTGGAAGCATGCTCGGCCAAGGTCTCGTCAAAGACCTCGCGCAGCAGCTTCTGAGCACGTAGCAGGTTCTCGGGCGTCACACGCTCCATGCCCTCCTGGGGCAGACGGGCGTGCAGGTGCTCCAGCACGTCGTGGACAAAGTTGCCCTTCTCCATATTGCCAAAGCCCGCGTCGATGGACTGGGGCTTCACGCGGTACGAGACGAACCAGCATAGCGGACAGGTCGAATAGGCCTCGATCTGCGAGGCAGACGTCAGGCGCGGCACCAGCGGCGCATCCTCGCCCTCGCCATCGCGACGGCGCAGGACCAGATACGGAATGGCTTCATCGCTCAGATGCTGAGGAGCTTCGCAGGTCACGCGCTCGCGCCTAAGACCTTCACCTGCCGCGGGATCAAAGTCGACGATGATATCGCCCTCGCCCACGCGCGTGGGCTTGGCGGCGCCAGCGGCCTCGGCATGCGCCCGCAGCTCGGTCCATACGGCTGCCGGGTAGCACTCGCGTGCCTGGCGATCGTGCGTCACGCGGGCGAGCGCGACCGGACCGCTCGCCGCCTGCATTGCACGGCCAAAGCGCACGCGCAGCAGGGCGGCGGGCTCCAAAGACACGCCGTCGCGGCGCAGCTCGACCGTCAACGTGGCAAGCGGGCCCTCTTCGTGCGAAAGCGGATAGCTGTCCAGGTCGACATCGGCAAACAGCACGGCATCGTAGCTGCCAGGGCGAAGAACCGACGCATCGGCAAGCGACGCGAAGCGCACTTGTGCTCGTGGTGTGCGATCGACCTCATAGGTCTCGTAATCGTAGGCGGTACTGCGCTTGTCCACCTTGGTTCGAACGCCGTCGAGAACCGGCACGGTCGCGGCCTGCGACACGTCGAGCGCGCGAGCATCGTTCATAAGGATGTCGATGGCATGGCGCAGCAAAGCCGTCTCTGCCTGGCGACGGGCCTGGCCGTCAAGGCCGCCTAGAGCGCGATCGGGCAACGCCTCGGCAACGGCAAGCATGGCCTTAAGCGCCGTCACGGGCTTGTCACGCCACAGCGCCTGAAACACGTCCGAGACCACGCATGGCACGTTCTTAAACCAGTTTTCTTCGCTGGCGGCCTTGCGGGCGCCCCTCACCTGGCCCTGCACGCTCTGCAGCAGGCTCTTGACGCCCGCAGTGGTCTTGCTGCGCGACAGGCGCATGTTCTTGTCGAAGCCGCGGGCGCTCGCGGCGTCAGTACCCGAAAGCGGACTGTAGATCCAGTCGGTAAGCTCCGGCGCGGGCCACCACTCAGTCTTGGAAGCGGTGCCCTCGTCGGCGGCTTTCATACGCTCGATCAGGTTGGCGAGCGCCGTAAACTGCCTGCCCGCGATGGACTGGGAAAACGCCGTGAACTCAGTCGTCTCGGCCGCAATGTGACGCGCCGCCAAACGGGCGGCGAGCTCGCCGAACAGCTGGGGTGCCCGGGCAGAAACGACGAGCACGCGCACGGGGTCGGCGGGCGTTGCAGTAGCTTTATCGGCCTTGGACTCCTTGTGCGCTTTCACCAACTTATCGATGGCGTCCGCATAGACATGAGCACGGGCATGGGGGCCGGCGACCTCAATAAAGGCAGGCTGAGCGGCGGCCCCGCAAGCGACATCAGACGCGACGGCGTCCTCCCCCAGCGGCGCGATCTCAAACAGCACACCGCGGGCATCAAATGCCGTGGCAAGCTCCTCGCGCATCGCCGCCTGCTCGCGGGCAAGCAGCACGACGACCTCTCCCCCATTGTTCGCCACGGCAGACAGCAGCTCGAGTAGACCGTGCGTAAACGACGTGGTACCGCGCACGCATACGGCGCGGGCGCACGCCGGCAGGCTATCGGCCAGGGCACCGGCCATAATGTCGGCTGCCTCGCAGGGCTCGACCATATCTCGACGGTCCAAACCGCCCGCGTAGGCACGCAAAAGCTCAAACACACGAGCCTCGGCATCGCTTTTTGGCTCAGGCTGGCAATTGTTGCCACCGCATCGCTCGGCCGTCGTCCCCGCCACACCCGGCAGCACATCGCGGGCCATGCGCGCGAGCATGCGCACCGTGCCCTGGCTACGCGAAAGCGGCTGCAGGTCGGCATCGTCGCGGCGGGCAATCATATCCGAAAACAGCATCTGACGTTGCAGGTTGTCGACGAAACCGCGCCCGTCGCCCAAAAGCTCCCAAAGCGAGCGAAGCCACGATGCGGGTGTCTTGTAGTCGATACCCAGCGAAATGCCGGCTTCCGCCGCATCATGACGGCACAGATCGAGCTCGGCAAACGTTGGTGCCAGCAACACGGCACGCCCGTGACGGGCAATAAGGTCGGCAAGCAGCGCCGACTCGGCATCGCTCAAATCCGTGCCGGCATTGGTGGTATAGATTCGAACAGGCATGGTCCTCCGCTCAAACCGTTCGCAATAATCAATGCATCCATCCTACCCGCCCAAGCGGACACATTGCCACCGCAGTTCCATCTTTTGGTACAAAGCAACCTGAACCCAACGCACCAGCCGATTGCAGGCATATAAAAACCGCCCCCGGAGGGACGGTTCTTCGTAATTCAATGTTGTCGCTGGCCTACTCGCCATCCTCCAACTTAATGAGGATCTTGCGGTAGCCACCGTACTCGCCGTTCAGCGCCTTTGAAACGCGGCTCACCGTGGTGGACGAAGCGCCGGTACGGGCCTGAACCTCAACATAAGGCTCGCCCTCGTCCAAATAGCGCGCAACCTGCAAACGCTGAGAAAGGTCGCAAATCTCGCGCGGCGTGCAGATATCGGTCAAAAACGCTTGGATATCCTTCTCGTCGTCCAAAAGGCTAAATGCGTGGACCAGCTGCTTGACATCAGGCTTGTCAAACATGTTCTCGATATTCATCGATCACCGCCAAACCCGCCAAAAGGCATCGAAGTTGATACTGACATCGGGCATCGTTCACCCGTTCTATGCAATAGGGCAACGCCTGTGGCTTTTGCCCGTAGCAGTGTAGCACACCACCAAACTAAAGCGACAAGACTCTCTGCCAGCGGCGCGTTTTTCAGGACGAACGCCGTTTAGAAACCATATGCGCACGTAAGCTCCACGAATATTTGAGACAATGGGCGCCCAAACACCGCGGCGCGCCCGCGCAACCATCCAGGTCGCCGCCGTAAGCCGCTTCACGCGACGCCAGCAATCCCGGCGCAAGAAAGGATTCACGCCATGCGCTTTATGCTTAACTGGCTCTTCACCTCGATCGCCATCGCGATCGCCACGTTCCTCGTCCCCGGTATCCAACCCTTCGGCTTTGCCGAGACCTGGGTCTGCTTTGCCTTTGTGGGACTGTTCCTGAACATTGTCGATTCGTTCGTCAAACCGTTCCTGACCGTCATCTCACTGCCGCTCACTATTATTACGCTTGGTGTTTTTCAGCTCGTAGTCAACAGCTTTATGCTCGAGCTGGCCAGCTACCTGTCGGTCAATCTGCTGGGCGCGGGCATCTCCATCGCCAGCTTTGGATCGGCCTTTATGGGCAGTATCCTGGTATCCATCACGCGCAGCATCCTCGACAGCATCGCCGAGGACTAAAACGGCCATTCCGGCCGTGCCCGTCTCAACAGCCCAAAACGAAGGCCGCCCATCGCAAAAATGGGCGGCCTTCTTATTTGTCAAGTCTCAAAGGGCAAGAGAATCTACCATTTCTACCCCGTCCCCAAATGGCAGGTGTGGGTTAGATGACGTAGTCGTAGCCATGGTTGGGAGCGACAAGTTGATCGAGTGTCACACCGTCGAGGTAGTCGTTGATGAGCTTGTCCAGGTTCTTCCACACGTCGAGCGTGGGGCACTCATCCGAGCGTGAGCAGCCCTTGCAGTCGCCATCCAGGCATGCAACCGGTGCCAGACTGCCCTCGGTCAGGCGCAGGATCTCGCCCACCGTGTACTGCTCGGGCGGGCGCGTGAGCACGTAGCCGCCGCCCTTGCCGCGCATGCCCGAAAGCATGTTGGCGCGCACGAGCGTAGCCAAGATGTTCTCGAGATATTTCTCGGAAATCCCCTGTCGCGCCGCGATCTCTTTGAGCGGGATGCGACCGGCCGCCTGGTGCTCGGCCAGATCGACCATAACGCGCAGGGCATATCTGCCCTTTGTAGAAACCAACATGTATAGTGCTGCCTTTCGGTCATTTAGTCCGTAGAAATTCTAGCCGAAAAATTTGTTTTGAAAATACCCGTTCCGGTCAAGATGGTTAATCAGCTCGTAATAATCTTCTATTTCCTATTGCATTACTAGGCTTTAGTGTCTAGTATGCTTCCCAACAGCTAAACGAACAACCTATAAGGTTTATGGGTTTAGCTGCTACACGCACCGTGAAACCACACGGCAACCAGCAACTTGAACACTTTGGAGGTTCACCATGAGCAAGGTTTACACGTCCATCGATCAGCTTATCGGCCACACCCCGCTCCTGGAGCTCACTCACTTTGAGGCCGACGAGGACCTCAAGGCTCGTGTGCTCGTCAAACTCGAATACTTCAACCCCGCCGGGTCAGTTAAAGACCGCGTCGCCAAGAACATGATTGACGAGGCCGAGAAGGCAGGCAAGCTCGTGCGCGGCGGCGACTACACCATCATCGAGCCCACGAGCGGCAACACCGGCGTCGGCATCGCCTCGGTGGCGGCCGCCCGCGGCTACAAGGTGATCATCACCATGCCCGAGACCATGTCCGTCGAGCGCCGCAAGCTGATGCAGGCATACGGTGCGCAGCTCGTGCTCACCGACGGCTCCAAGGGCATGAAGGGCGCCATCGTCAAGGCCGAGGAACTGCAGAAGGAGACGCCCAACAGCATCATCGCCGGCCAGTTTGTGAACCCCGCCAACCCCGCCATCCACAAGGCCACGACCGGCCCCGAGATCTGGGAGGACACCGACGGCAAGGTCGACATCTTCGTCGCCGGCGTCGGCACCGGCGGCACCGTGACCGGCGTGGGCGAGTTCCTTAAGGAGCAGAACCCCGAGATTCAGGTCGTCGCCGTCGAGCCCGCTACCTCCCCGGTGCTCTCCAAGGGCCAGGCCGGCCCGCACAAGATCCAGGGCATCGGCGCCGGCTTTGTGCCCGACGTCCTCGACACCCGGGTCTACGACGAGATCATCCCCGTCGAGAACGACGACGCCTTTGCCACCGGCCGCGCCGTGGGCCACAAGGAGGGCGTGCTCGTGGGCATTTCGTCCGGTGCCGCCGTGTGGGCCGCGCTGCAGCTGGCCAAGCGCCCCGAAAACGAGGGCAAGACCATCGTGGCCCTGCTTGCCGACACCGGCGAGCGCTACCTGTCCACGGCACTGTTCCAGGACTAAGGGCCCGTCACTTGTCGATAGGCCCATGGCATGCCGGCCGATCCTCTTTTCTGGCTGCCTGAGCCCATCTCGTTAGGGTGTCCCACGAGACGTCCGAACTTGCTACAATGTCTGCGGCGCGGAACCAGCCTCCCGCGCCGCTTTTCTTTTTTGGCCACATGCCACCAAGGAGAACCTCCCCATGCACAACAAGCGCGTGCTCGTCGCCATGAGCGGCGGCGTCGATTCTAGCGTGACCGCGTACCTGCTCAAAAGCCAGGGCTACGAAT
>USIL01000046.1:0-7940 GCA_900554655.1 uncultured Collinsella sp. | reverse complement strand
GCGCTGGTAGCCTGTGCGGCTAAGACCGACGCTCCCGCTGAGGAAACCAAGACCGAAACCGCAGCCACCGAAACCGCAACCGAAGAAAAGACCGAGGAGGCTACCGAAGAGCCCGCCGCCGAGACGACCGCTCCCGCCACGAGACCGACGGACGCGGCATACAGCCACCGCTTCCAAGGAGCAAGCCGCGCGCAAGAGTGAGCCAGCACAACGAAAACCGCCGCCGCAACGGGAATGGCCCATAGCGGCCCGACCGCCGTCGCCCGCTCCCTCAGCAGCGCATCAGCGGCTATGCTGAGCACCAAGGCGCAGCTCACGCACATGCCGGCACACAGGGCCATCGTCCACGGCATCAAGGGCCGCGGAGGCATCACATGCTCGCGCTCTGTCGCACTCATACGCAGATGCAATCTTTGATTTTGGCAAGCTTCTTCTCGCCGATTCCCGACACGCGCATCAGATCATCAACCGAAGCAAAAGCACCATTCTTTGTCCGCTCATCGATAATCGACTGTGCCATTGAGGGACCGATTCCCGAGAGCGTCTGCAGCTCTGCCGAGCTTGCCGTATTAATGTTTACTAGGCCTGTTGCGCCACCGACGCCTGATGATGCGGAAGTCCCACCATCAACACCGGCCTCCGCAATGGACACCTGCTGCTCCCCTACCGTTGGAACGTGAATTTTTTGTCCATCAGTGACCTTGGATGCACGATTAAGCCCCGTAACGTCTGCTTCGGGCGCCAGCCCGCCGGCGGCATCAATCGCCTGAGCCACCCGCGCCCCGTCTTTGAGGCGATATACACCGGGTGACACCACGGCGCCATCAACATCGACATAGACCTCTGCCGCGGAAGACGCCTTAGGCGAAGAGCCTTCGGATGTCTTTCCGCTCGAAGCATCGCCGGATCCCGGCTCCACTAACGAGCCCAAACCGTCAGTGCGCTCAAACGACACGCCGCCGGCACCGCCGCCAAGGTTCGCCATCGCCAGCCCACTCGCCATCGCAATGACGACCAGTATCGCCATCACCACTGCCTTATGACCGAGCAGCTTGCCCGCCCAGAGGTCCATCTTTTTGACCCGTTCGTGTTGTTCGCGCTGCGCCATAGCAAAACCTCCCAACACCATCGTGTCAGGAAAGGAGCTCCGCAACAGCCAAGCTCCAAAACCGGTTTTCGCGGTCAAACCAAAAACCGACCAAAACCTTGCACAAATCTGTCCATTTATTCAGGCACACGTCGACAAATGAACACTTAGTCGCAAAATGCCCAGATAGCAAAAGACCGACGATACAGGCGCATCGTCGGTCTATGCACAAATTTACTCGTGATCTTGGTAAATCTCACGCGGAGCAAGCTCCGAATGTTTGCGTTTTAAGGTCTTAGGGGCCTTATATGTGTTGCTCTCGAAGTCGATGTACTCGGTCTGCTTGAGCAGGCGCTCAATCATCTCCTCATGATCGAACAACTCCCAGGCCTCATGCACGGCATCGAGTTTAGCGTGCGTCTCGGGACGGCG
Organism: uncultured Collinsella sp.; assembly: GCA_900554655.1. Classification (GTDB taxonomy): domain Bacteria; phylum Actinomycetota; class Coriobacteriia; order Coriobacteriales; family Coriobacteriaceae; genus Collinsella. Next base: position 6,421 of record USIL01000046.1, on the reverse strand, counting down.
CGGCATAAACAGCGTGCAGCAGTCGGGAGCGGCCTCAGTCGAGATATCGAACGTACCGATCTCCTCGGCGCGTGCGATGATCTCCTGCTTGTCCGAACCGATGAGAGGACGGAACACGGGAATCTTCACGGCTTCGTTGACGGCCATGATGTTCTCAAGCGTTTGGGAGGCAACCTGCCCAAGCGATTCGCCCGTAACGATGGCCCTGGCACCCTCGATGCGTGCAATGCGCTCGGCAACCGAATACATAATGCGGCGATACATGATCACGCGCAGGTTGCTGGGACAGGTGACCGAAATCTCACGCTGGCAGTCGCCAAACGGCACCACGTACAGGCGGCCGATCTGGACACCCGGCTCAAGCGCACGGATGATGTCCTGCACCAAATACTCGCTCGTATCGGGCGTCTGCGGACGACCGGAGAAATGCACCGGCACGCAGACCGCGCCGCGACGCGCGAGCATCCAAGTCGCCACCGGAGAATCGATACCCGACGACAGCAGCGTCACGACCTTGCCGGCAGAACCCACCGGCAGACCGCCCACGCCGCGCTCGGAGCGCGCGTACACATAAACGCTACCCTGGACCACCAGTACGTGCACCATCGCATCGGAGTCGTGCATTTGAACCTTTTTATCGGGAAAGGCCTCACACAGCACCTCGCCCACCTGACGATTGATATCGATCGAGGTGAGCTCATAGTCAGTATTGGAGCGCTTGGCGTGCACCTTAAACGAATCGAAGGAACCAAACTCGCGCAGCGCCTTCACGGCGGCGGCGCAGTACTCCTGCGGGTCGCGGTTGGTGTGATACGCCAAAGACACACGGGCAACGCCGGGGACGGTGCGGATGACACGCGCCGCCTCGTCGGCCTGATGCTCGTTAAAGGTCACGAGGATATAACCGGAAATTCGAGACACGGCGTTCACGGAAAAGGCGGCCAAGGCCGCCTTAATGTTATCCATGAGGATATGCTCAAAATGTGCGCGGTTCTTGCCCTTCAGTCCAACCTCGTGATAGTGGACCAGGCAGACGCGAGCCGCCATTTAGGCTTCAGCAACCTTGTGGCCGAGCGCCTTCTCGTAACGGGCCTCGTCATAAGAGATGTCGCCATCGACAATCTCGTCCATAGCCATCGAGATGGTATCGGCACCGGAAAGCCCGATGGTGATGTCATCGACATCCTGGACGGCAAGAACGCGGTTGTGCTGGCCACGCAGCATGCTGTTGATGTCGCAGGCGCGCTTGGAGGCAAGCGAAGCGAGCAGGAAGCGGTTGTGATCGGTCTTCTCCAGAAGATCGTCAATGCAAGGCTTTACAACGGACACGGACCTCAGATCCTTTCATGCATATCGAGAACGCGAACGAGCTCATCGGTCGCGCGGTCGAGATCGTCATTCACCACGACGTCGTCGTAGCGGTCGGCAAGGGCAAGCTCATCGGCGGCGTTTGCCATACGCAGCTCAATCGTCTCGGGCGTCTCGGTACCGCGACCGACTAGACGCTCGCGGAGCACCTCAAGCGAAGGCGGCTTGATAAAGATCAGCACGGCCTCGGGGAAACGCTCCTTCACCTGCAGGGCGCCCTGGACATCGATCTCCAAAATCAGAGACGAGCCCGAGGCGAGCTTGGATGTGACCTCGCTCACCAACGTGCCGTAGCAATTACCATGGACCTCGGCCCACTCAACAAACTCACCGTTTGCCACGCGGCGGTCGAACTCCTCGCGCGTCAGAAAAAAGTAGTTGACGCCGTCGACCTCACCTTTGCGTGGTGCTCGCGTGGTAGCCGAAACCGTCAGGCCCAGGTTAGGCATGGCCTCCCTTACGCGGGATACCAACGTGCCCTTACCTGCACCCGACGGTCCAGAAATCACAAAGAGCTTGGAATCCTGAGCGCTCACTTATTTGGTCAGCTGCTCGAGGAGCTGCTCGCGCTGACGGACGCCGAGGCCCTGGACGCGACGAGTAGCGGAGATACCGAGCTCCTCCATGATCTTGGCGGCCTTGGCCTTGCCATAACCGGGGAGAGACTCGATGAGGGTGGAAACCTTCATGCGGGAAGCGATGGGGTCATCGGAGTTGAGCACGGACTCGAGGGACTTCTCGCCCTTCTTGATCTGCTCGCGAAGCTCAGCGCGGGCGTGACGTGCGGCAGCAGCCTTCTCAAGAGCCTGCTTGCGCTGCTCGTCGGTAAGCTGAGGGAGTGCCATTCGTACCTCCAAATAGTTGGGTTATATCTGATTCAATAATTGGCATTTTAGCACGTAGAACGTACAAAATGCCTAATCGCGGCTCCATAGGTTAGACGATACCCGCAAAAAGTGCAATATACTGCGCCCAAAGTTAAGCCCCTGACCTGCGATTCCACACAAAGGATGGGAAAGTTTACGCAGGCACAGGGGCTATTTTGTGCTAATGAGACCCAAAAGTGGTGACTTAGGGGAATCTTTTACGCGACGTTTTCGACCAGCTCGGCGACGATGGCGTCAAAGGCGGCAACCGGATCGTCGGCACCGGTGATGGGACGGCCCACCACAATGTGGCTTGCGCCACGCTCGATAGCCTGGGAAGGCGTCGCCACGCGGGACTGGTCACCAAGGGCGGCACCCACCGGACGCACACCCGGAGTCACGATCAGGGCATCAGGACCCAGCAGCTCACGCATGTCGTGAGCCTCCATCGGTGAGCACACGATGCCATCGATGCCGTTGGCCTGAGCAAGCTTTGCCAAGCGGGCGGCCTCCTCGGCCACGGGCGACTCGACGCCGATCTCGCTCAAGGCATCCTGATTCATGCTCGTGAGCACGGTGATGGCGACAAGTTTGGCGCGGTCCTCACGCGCCTCCTCGGCACCCTCGCGGCAGGCAGCGAGCATGGCGCCCGAACCCAAGCCGTGAACCGAAAGCAGGTCGGCACCGGCAAGCGAGGCCGAGCGGGCGGCACCGCGAACCTGATGCGGAATATCATGGAACTTGAGGTCGAGGAAGACCTTAAAGCCCAGGTCCTTGAACGTCTTGACGATCTGGGGACCCTCGGCGTAATAGAGCGTCATGCCGACCTTGAGCCAGGCGGCATGGCCCGAAAGCTCGTGGGCAAGCTCGAGCGCGCGCTCGCGGTCGCAGTCGAGGGCGACGATTACGCGGTCGCGGGCATCGGTCTCTAGCATTCGAAAGCACCTACCAGTTCGTTGATGTCCTTTACGCCCTGGGACTCGGCCCAGGCCTCGAGCTCGTGCGCGATCTTAAGCGAAGCACACGGATCGACGAAGTTGGCCATGCCGACCGACACGCAGGTGGCGCCGGCAAGAATAAACTCGGCCGCATCCTCGCCGGTCATGACGCCGCCGACACCGTTGATGGGGATATCGACGGCCTGGGCAACCTCCCAGACCATGCGCACGGCAATGTGGTGGCACAGCGGGCCCGAAAGGCCGCCCTTGGGCTTGGCCACGCGGGACTTGCGGGTATGGACGTCGATGGCCATGCCCTGGATGGAGTTGATGACCGAAAGGCCGTCAGCGCCGGCAGCCTCGAGGGCCTTGGCGATCTCGGCGACGTTGACCGGCGCCATCTTCACGAACAGCGGCTTATCGGTCACCTTGCGGCAGGCAGCCATAACGGAAGAGGCGCCCTCGGGCGTGGAGCCCATGGCGGCACCGCCCGCGGCAATATTAGGGCAGCTCACGTTGATCTCGTAGCCGGCAGCCCAGGGGCACAGCTCGACATACATCTCGAGTGCGCGGACAAACTCGTCAACGGAGTGGCCGGCAACCTGACAAATGACCTGGCAGCCGTCTTTGGACAGCTGTTCGAGCCACGGACCGGACTCGCGGGCAAAGGCGGCCACGCCGGGGTTCTGAAGGCCCACGGAGTTGATCATGCCGCCGGGAATCTCGGCCATGCGGGGCGCGGGATTGCCGGGCCAGGGCTCGGCAGCGCAACCCTTGGTGGTGATGGCGCCCAGCTGGGAAACATCAAAGAAGTTCTGGAACTGCCAGCCGTAGCCAAAGGTACCGGCTGCGGTGTTGATGGGGTTCTGCATCTTGACGCCGCCGAAATCGACGGCCATGTTCACGGTACCCACTAGAAGACCACCACCTTGGAAGCATCGAACACGGGGCCGCACATGCAAGCACCCTTCATACCGTCGACCGTCTCGACATTGCAGGTGTTGCAGGCGCCAAAGCCACAGCTCATCATGCGCTCGAGCGACACCTCGCAGTACGCACCGGCCTCGGCGGCAGCGGCGGCGACCTTCTTCATCATGACGGCGGGACCGCAGCTGGCAACGTAGTCGTAGCCGCCCTCTCCAAGCAGCTCGGCTGCCGGGTCGGTGCAAAAACCGTGCGTGCCGAGCGAGCCGTCGTCGGTGCACACGTTAACCGTGGCGCCCAGTGCGCGGAACTCATCGACACCCACGGCCTTGGACGCGGTGCCAAAGCCCAGGCACACGTCGACGGCCACACCCTGCTCGACGAGCATGCCGGCAAGGCACAGCACAGGCGGAACACCGATGCCTCCCGCAACGAGCAGCGCCTTCCTGGTGCCCTCGGGCACAAGCCAGCCGCGGCCGCCAGGGCCCAGCAGATTAGAGGTGGAACCGGGGGCCATCTGCGACAGACGACGAGTGTCGTCGCCCACGACGGCGTACCACAGCTCAACGGTGCCGGCCTCGGCGTCGGCGCGGTAGTAGCTCAGGGGCACGCGAAGCAGCGAGGACGCATCGCCGGGCACGGCAATGTTCACAAACTGACCGGGCTTGAGCGCACTTGCAAGCTTGGGGGCCGAGATAACGAGCGAGAAGATGCCGTCGGCGATCTCCTGGTTTGAGACGACCTCGAAGTCGTGCATGCGTGCAGTGGAAGGTGTGGGCATAGACGCTCCAATCCCCCATGCGGTTGCATGGTTTAGGCGAACAGAAAGCGCGGCACCGCAAGGGCACCGCGCACAAAAGCGATAAGGCTATGCTAGCAGATGCAGCCGTCGGCGAGTGTCTGCTTACCGCCGACAAACACATCGGTGGCACGACCGGTGAGCGTGCGGCCGGCAAAACCGGAGTTCTCGGCACACGACTCGTAACCGTCCTCGCCGACCGTCCAGGTTGCGGTGGGATCGAACACGGTCAGGTCGGCAACGGAGCCCGCCTTGACCTGAACCTGGTCGAGGCCCAAGATCTCACGCGGCTTGATGGCCATGAGCTCGACCATGCGGCCCATGCTCATCTTGCCCGTGTTGACCAGCTCGGTGAGGACGAGCGACAGCGAAGTCTCGAGGCCGATCATACCAAAGGGCGCGAGCTCGAACTCACGGGCCTTCTCCCACGGGGTGTGGGGAGCGTGATCGGTGACGATAACGTCGACGGTGCCGTCGATGACGCCCTGGCGGATGGCCTCGGCATCCTCCTCGGTACGCAGCGGCGGATTGACCTTGAGCGAGGTGTTGTAGGTCTCGTCCAGGTCGTTCTCGGTCAGGAACATGTGGTGCGGGGTAGCCTCGCAGGTAACCTGAACGCCAGCGGCCTTACCGGCACGCACGATCTCCAGGCCATGGGCGGTGGAGATGTGCTGGATGTGCAGCTTGGCACCGGTCAGCTTGGCGATCTCGATGTCGCGGGCGATCTGGAGCTCCTCGCCGGCAGCCGGCCAGCCCTCGAGAGCCAGACGGGTCGAGACCTTGCCCTCGTTGATCTGGCCGTGGCCGACCAGGTCCTCGTCCTGGCAGTGGCTCATAAAGACCTTGCCGAACATCTTGCCGTAGTCCATGCAGCGACGGAGCATGCCCGCGCCCTGCACGCCACGACCGTCGTCAGTGAAGGCGACGGCGCCGTGGGCGACCATATCGCCCATCTCGGACATGGCCTCACCCTTAAGACCGCGGGTCATGGCTCCCGACGGATAGACGCGGCAGTGACCGACCTCGGCAGCGCGGGACTTGACGAACTCCACGACGGTGCCGTTATCGGTGACGGGATCGGTGTTGGGCATGGCGCACACGCCGGTGAAGCCGCCCTTGGCAGCTGCACGGGTACCGCTCTCGATGTCCTCTTTGACCTCGTAGCCGGGCTCGCGAAGGTGAACGTGCATATCCACCAGACCGGGGACGAGGTACTTGCCGGAAAGGTCGCGGACCTCGGCTCCTTCGACGGCGAGATTCTCGCCGACCTCGGCGATCTTGTCGCCGTCAATCAGGACGTCAACGACACCGTCAAGCTCGACGGACGGGTCGACGACGTGGGCATTCTTAAGAAGCAAGGCCATTATCGGCACCTCCAAGCAGCAGATACAGGATAGCCATACGCACGCAGATACCGGCGTAGACCTGCTCCAGGATGACGGAGCGTTGCGGGTGGTCGGCCATATAGGAGTCGAACTCAACGCCGCGGTTGATGGGGCCCGGGTGGCACACGCACGCGTCGGGCT
>USIL01000045.1:0-7951 GCA_900554655.1 uncultured Collinsella sp. | reverse complement strand
CTGTTGCAGGAAGTAACTCCTCATGATCTGGTGAAGTGCGGTCTGATCCCCGAGTTCGTAGGACGTGTGCCTATCTGTGTCTCCTTAAGAGGACTGGACAGAGAAGCACTGATCCGTATTCTGAAGGAGCCTAAGAATTCCCTCACAAAACAGTACGACAAGCTTTTTGAGCTGGATGGCGTGCAGCTTGAGTTCCAGGATGAAGCACTTGAGACAGTTGCCCGGAAATCTCTTGAGAGAAAAACAGGTGCCAGAGGACTTCGTGCCATCATGGAGCATACCCTGATGGATCTGATGTACAAGACACCATCGGACGACACCATCCGTAAGTGTATCGTCACAAAAGAGGCAGTGGAGGGAACCGGAGAGCCGGAGATCATCCACGGGGAGGCCAAGGCTCCTGCAAAAAAAGCAGGACGCAAAACATCCCGTTCGAGAAAGAAAGGCAAGCCGGAAACAGCTTGATGAAGGGAATGACATAAATGACAAATCAGGTCAATATATTGCCAATGATCGCTCTCCGTGGGACTACAGTCCTTCCGGATATGATCGTACACTTTGATGTGAGCAGGGAGAAATCTATCCGTGCCGTGGAAGCAGCCATGCTCCATGACCAGAAGATCTTTCTGCTGACACAGAAGGATCCTGAGGTGGAAATACCGGAACTTACGGATCTGTATCAGGTAGGAACCGTCGCTTATATCAAGCAGGTGGTGAAGCTTCCGCAGGATCTTTACCGGGTTCTGGTAGAGGGACTGGACAGGGCAGAGGTTCTGGGCCTGGAGCAGGAGGAACCATATCTGAAGGCGGAATGCGAGATCGTTACGGCACAGGAAGAGGATTACCCGGAACCGGTAAAGGACGCCATGCTTCGCAGCATCCGGGAGCTTTTTCAGAGATATTGCAGAGAAAGCGGAAAAGTAAGCAAGGATCTGGTAACCCAGATCATGAACATCGAAGATGTGCAGGAAACCATCGACCAGATCGCAGTAAATCTTCCGATGGCGTATCAGAACAAGCAGAAGCTTCTGGAAGCAGTGTCTTTGAATGACCGTTATGAGATCCTTGGAGCGCTTCTTGGCAGCGAGATCGAGGTGATCCATATCACCAAAGATCTTCAGCGCAAGGTGAAATCCCATATCGACAAGAATCAGAGAGAGTATATCCTCCGGGAACAGCTGAAAACCATCCGTGAGGAGCTGGGCGACGTGCTCATGCAGGTAGTGTTGCATGCGCAGATCGCGGCGGACGCCGGCGAGTTTACGCTGGCCGACGTGGCGCACGATATCGACGCCAAGCTCATTCGCCGTCATCCGCACGTGTTTGGCGATGCGGATGCCGACAGCTCTGACGAGGTGCTCAAGATTTGGGACGAGGTCAAGCTTGCCGAGAAGGCCGCCAAGGACAAGGCCGTGGCGGCAGGCGAGGCCGCGCCCGAGGGGCTGCTCGACGGCGTGCCCACGCACCTGCCGGCGCTGATGCAAGCGCAAAAGGTCTCGCGCAAGGCGGCTGCCGTGGGCTTTGAGTGGGAGACGGTCCAGGATGTGTGGGACGAGGTCGCCGAGGAGCGTGCCGAGTTTGAGGCCGAGGCCCCTGGCTCGCCCGAGCGCGAAATGGAGTTTGGCGATCTGCTCTTTGCCCTGGTCAACGTCGCGCGCAAGGAGGGTATCGACGCCGAGAGCGCCCTGCGCGCGAGCACGGCCAAGTTTCGCCGTCGCTGGGCTGCGATGGAGCAGATGGCGGCCGATGCCCACGTGGATCTTGCCGAGCTTTCGACCCACGGCCTCAACGACCTGTGGGATGCCGCAAAGGCGGAGGAGTAAGACTGCGGGAACGACGGGCTGACACGCCTCATCGTTCCCGCTAAATTTTTCGAAAATCAAGTGTATCCCTCGGCTAACTTAGGGCATAATGCAAAAAGTGCGACATGGCTAACTTACGGAGACGCACCGATGGTGCGCGGTCAGCCGGTCGCTTGCATCCACTACGTTTCCAAGTGAGAGGGAGACAACATGAGCGATATTTTGGACGTTTACGGTCGCGAGGTGCTCGACAGCCGCGGCAATCCCACCGTCGAGGTCGAGGTTGTGCTCGAGGACGGTAGCTTCGGTCGCGCGATGGTGCCTTCGGGCGCTTCGACCGGTGCCTTTGAGGCTTGCGAGCTGCGCGATGGCGACAAGGGCCGCTATCTGGGCAAGGGCGTCTCTCAGGCCGTCGAGCACGTCAACAACGAGTGCGCCAATGCCGTCGTCGGCCTCGACGCCTTCGACCAGCGTGCCGTCGATGCCGCGCTGATTGCCGCGGACGGTACCCCCAACAAGACCAAGCTCGGTGCCAACGCCATCCTGGGCGTGTCGCTGGCCGTTGCCCGCGCCGCTGCCGAGTCGGCGGGCCTGTCGCTGTACCAGTACCTGGGCGGCGTCAACGCTCACCTGCTGCCCACGCCCATGATGAACATTCTCAACGGCGGCGTGCATGCCGACAACAACGTCGACTTCCAGGAGTTCATGATCATGCCCGTGGGTGCTCCGAGCTTTGCCGAGGGCCTGCGTTGGTGCGCCGAGGTCTACCACACCCTCAAGGGCGTGCTGCACGAGGCCGGCCTGGGCGGCGGCGTGGGCGACGAGGGCGGCTTTGCCCCCAACCTTAAGACCAATGCCGAGCCGTTCGAGTACATCACCAAGGCCGTGGAGAAGGCCGGCTTTAAGCCCGGCATCGACTTCATGTACGCCATGGACCCGGCCTCGACCGAGTTCTACAACGCCGAGACCGGCATGTACGAGCTCAAGGGCGAGGGCGTGGAGTACACGAGTGCCCAGATGGTTGATTACTGGGAGAAGCTCGTCGACACCTATCCCATCATCTCCATCGAGGACGGCATGGCCGAGGAGGACTGGGACGGCTGGGTCGAGCTTACCCGCCGCATTGGCAACAAGGTGCAGCTGGTGGGCGACGACCTGTTCGTCACCAACACCGAGCGCCTCAAGAAGGGCATCGAGCTGGGTGCCGCCAACGCGATCCTGGTCAAGGTCAACCAGATCGGCACGCTCACCGAGTCGCTCGAGGCCATCGAGACCGCCAAGGAGGCCGGCTACGCTTGCATCGTGAGCCACCGTTCCGGCGAGACCGAGGACTCCACGATCGCCGACCTGGTCGTGGGCGTCAACGTCGGCCAGATCAAGTCGGGCGCCCCGTGCCGCAGCGACCGTATCGCCAAGTACAACCAGCTCATTCGCATCGAGGACGAGCTCGAGGGCAGCGCGCGTTACGCCGGCAAGGCCGCGTTCTACAACATTCGCTAGGCACGCGGAGGTCGCGGGGGCGGGGAAGACTCGGATTTGCCTTGCTCCAGCCGGGCGCTGTTGAGCACCATTGGACGCTGGGCCATATGACTCAGCGCCTTTTTTATGTCGAGCAAAGGCTGGCGAAGGCGGTGCGGGCGCTCGTGCTATAACTAGAATACTTAGCGCAAACAAACCTCAACCGCACAAGGCGCACATGGATCAGATTTACGACAACAGGTACTATTCCGCCGGTTCGCGTGAGCCGTCGCCTCGCCGTGCGCGCACGGTGCAGCTCGGTGGGTCCGCCTACGCCGGCGCCGACCGCTCCATGCAGCGCCCGACAAGTACCTCGCGCCCCAATGCTCAAGTGAATACTTCGACAGATGGACCAGTGCGCCCGGCACGTTCGTCGCATGCTCAGCGCTCGTCGGCTCAAACGCACGATAGGTCGAGCAGGCCTTCGAACCGTTTTTCGGGCTCGGACTTTATGCACTACGCCAACGACAACGCGGTGGTCAAGGCGATCTACGACTTTACCCACGGTCCTCAGCGAGGGCTATTCATCGGCATTGTCGTTGCCCTGGTGCTCGTGAGCCTGTATTTCCCCGTGCGCGACCTGTACGTGGCAAAGCGTTCGAGCGATATCTTGACCAAGCAGGTCGAGATTCGCCAGCAATACAATGATGGGCTGCAAAAAAGCGTCGACAAGCTGCTCTCGGAGGAGGGTATCAAGGATGCGGCATCCGAGGACCTGGGCTTGGTGATGCCCGGCGAGAAGAGGATTGAAGTGCAGGGCCTGGACGGCGATTCGGATGCCTCGTCGAGCCAGAAGTCGTCGAACGCCAAGAAGGCCAGCGAAGTTGCCAAGGAAATCGAAGAAGTCGGTAAGGACGCGCCGTGGTACATCCAAGCGCTCGACATGCTGTTTGGGTTTAACGGCGTCGAGGGCCAGACGGTCGTGTCCAACGGCAAATAGCGCCCGGAGGGGAGCCCGCAATGGCAGATTGCAAACGCTATAAGGTAGCCGCGATCGACCTGGGAACGGTGTCGTCGCGACTGGTGCTGGCGCAGGTCGAGGCCGGGGCGATCGTGGAATCGTCCAAGCATACCGAGATCACCGACTTGGGCGAGGGCGTGGACGCGACGGGGCGCTTTTGCGAGGCGGCCGTTGAGCGCGTGCTCGCTGCGTGCCGCATGTTTGTGGACGAAGCCCGTACCTTTGGGGCCGCGTGCGTCTGTACCACCTGCACGAGTGCAGCGCGCGATGCGTCCAACGCCGCGCTGCTGCTGGACGGTCTGCGCGATCTGGGGCTCGAACCGCAGGTGATTCCGGGCGAGGTTGAGGCGCGCCTGACGTTTTTTGGCGTAGCGCACGACTTTGCAGGCGAGCGCATCATCGTCGCCGATTCGGGTGGCGGCTCCACGGAGCTCGCGACGGGCGTCTATGCGCCTGAGCGCGGGGTCTTTGCGCTGGAGGGAACGCGCTCACTGGACATCGGTTGCCGTCGCGTGACGGAGCGGTTTTTCTCGGCGCTGCCGCCCGCACGCGGCGAGCTTGCTGCCGCTGCCTCGTGGGCAGGCGAGCAGTTCGCCGCCTATTTTGAAGGCCTGCCCAGCGACTTTGAGCGCGCCGAGCGTCTGGTCGCGGTGGGTGGCACGGTGACTACGCTGGTGGCTCTGGTCCACCAGCTGGAACCGTACGATTCGAGCTTTGTTCACCTACGCGAGCTGTCGCTGGAGCAGGTCTCGGCCGCTATCGAGCGCATGTCTGTGTTGGACGCGGAAGGCATCGCCGCGCTACCGGGTGTACAGCCCAAACGCGCGGGCGTGATTCTGGCTGGCGCCGTGGTGATCCGCGAGCTCATGCGTGCCGGCGGTTACGACATGCTCACCGTAAGCGAGAACAGCCTACTCGCCGGCATGGCCGCCACCATCAACGAGACTCTCGACGGCGCGACCCCCACCATCGGCTGGACCCCCAGCCTCAGCGCCCTCTAAATAATAAGTTGCGGTGAAATACGGACTAAAATCGCCCTTTCGGGCACCAAACAGTCCCTATTCCACCGCAACTCAACAGCCGGCACCTGGGGACAGTCCTTGTGGGGCGTCCCCACAGCGCCTATGCCAGCTTGTCGATCTGCCCAATCTCCCAAAGCGGAATATTGATGAGCGTGCCCTCGTCTCTATATGCCGCCAGGGAGCTCCTCACGCAACGCTCGAGTTTGAATTTTTCGCAGGCTACTTTCAGACTCTTCGCTTTAAGGTTCTCTGCCGCCTTGACCTCAAGCGGAAGCACGGTTCCCGCATGGTCGATGGCAAAGTCGGTTTCGGCATTGCCGGAGGTAGAGGACCAATACGCGGGAGTTTTGTCCTGGAGCAAAAGCTCCTGCGCGACGTATTGTTCGGTCAGCGAACCTTTGAACTCGGTAAAAACAGCGGATCCGTTAAGAACGATGGCCGGAGAGAGACCGGAGAGCGCTCCGAGGATGCCGGTGTCGATGCAGAACAGTTTGAAGCCCGAGAGGTCTTCGTAGCTCGAGAGCGGCGCCTTTAGAGCGGAAACACGTGGCACCTTATGAACGATTCCGTAGTCCGTGAGCCACTGGAGGCTTTCCTCGAAATCGCGTGCGCGCGCTCCGGGACGAAGGGCGCCATAGACAAACTTCTTGTTCTCCTTTGCAAGCTGGCCGGGAAGGGATTTCCAAACCAACCTCATGCGCTCGACGATGCGGGCGGGTGCATGTTTGCCAAAATCGGATTCGTAAGCCTCGATGATTTGCTGTTGAAGCCTTCGGGCTTCGATGAAGTCGCGTGTCTCGGCGAAAGTGGAGACAACTTCGGGCATACCGCCGACAACAAGGTATTCCTTGAGCAAGTGCTCGAGCTTTTCGGTAACGTTTGCTAGAAGGTTCATGTCTGCGGCAAGGATGGCGTCGGCGAGCGGGTTGCCGTCGACGGCACGAACGAACTCAGCAAACCCCATGGGACGCATGGTGAGCTGGTCGATTTTGCCGACGGGAAATGACTCGTTTTCGCGTCGGAGCGCGAGGCCCATATAGGAACCGGCTGCTACGATGTGGTATTCGGGTGCAAGCTCGTTGAAGTACTTGAGCGAGGTGATCCCGCGTGGCGCTTCTTGGATCTCGTCGAAGATGATGAGCGTGTCTTCCGGCGTTACGGTTTGGCCACGTAGGAGTTCTATCTGGGAGATGATGCGCTTGGGGTCGAGGTTCCCATCGAACAGCGAGCGTGTGCTCGGCTCGAGCATAAAGTCAAAACGAATGACGTTTCGATACTGCTGGCTTGCGAATTCGTTAAGAAGCCAAGTCTTTCCTGTCTGGCGGGCTCCCTTAAGCAAGAGAGGTTTGCGATTCGCCCTTGATTTCCAAGCGATAAGTTCACTCATAAGCTGTCGCTGCATATTGCCTCCCAACCCTCTCGGTTAGTATAAGGCCATTTGGGTGTTTCCATCGGAAAATGTGCGAGACAACCACGTTTTTCCATCGGAAAATGTGCGAGACAACCACGTTTTTCCATCGGAAAATGTGGTAGGAAACTCATTGGGTGGGCGGAAAAAGTAGTCAAAAAAGCCCCGTCCCAAATGAGCTGCTCTGCAGTTGACGGCGTCCAAAAGAAACGAGCCCGCATCCCTGGGGAACACGGGCTCGCAAGCAATCATATGGTAGGGGCGGTGGGACATCCGCGCATTTGCTGCGCAAATACGCACCGGCTTCGGCCGCCTGTCGGCGCCCTCGCCGGCTCGCTACGGACGCTGCGCGTCCGCTTAACGCTCGCCCCCTCGCGGGTTCGAGTCCCACCGGCATCTAAAAGAAGCGAGCCCGCATCCCTTGGGGACACGGGCTCGAAAGCTCCATATGGTAGGGGCGGTGGGACTCGAACCCACAATCCTTGCGGCGAGAGATTTTAAGTCTCCTGCGTATGCCAATTCCGCCACGCCCCCGTGAGACTAGAAGTCTAGCACAAGCCGTCCGTTACGCGTTGACGGCCATCGAGTGTTGGCCCGACTTCTCCAGGAACTCCTGGAACTTGGCTTCGTCGCCTTTGTTCTTGTACTGCAGGGCCAGCAGGTACTCCAGTCGGCAGCGCTTGACCGGGTCGTCGCCGACATCCTCGAGCATGCGCTCCAGCTCGGGAATGTCGTTGTGGCGCTTGAGGATCATCGTGTCGTACATCAGCTGGCACTCGTGCGCAACTGCCTCGGCCTGACCGCCCTCAAAGCCCTTGATCTCGTGCAGCAACTCCTTGGACTTTTTGCGGTCCTCCTGGCCAACATAGTAGTTAAAGGCTTTGATCACCAGGTCGACGCGCTGCATCTTGGGGAGGTTGAGCCCCAGCAGCAGGTCGAACATCTCGCTGGCACGCTCGTGGTCCTCGCGCAGCAGATAGGAGTTCAGGCGCAGGTAGTCGCGGTTGTAGCGTGGGTACAGCATGCTGGTGAGTTTGCCGTCGAGCAAACGATCGAACTCGTCCCACTGCTTGGCGGCCATCAACTGCTGCAGACGCTTGAACGTGGTGCGTTTTTTGACGCTAAAGAACACCGACACGGCGATGCAGATGATAACGACGGCGGTCCAGAGGGTGCGGGAATCGGGCATTTCAGAGTCCTTAGTCGCTCTTAAAGCGAGCGGTATGACAACACGTACTAG
>USIL01000044.1:0-7992 GCA_900554655.1 uncultured Collinsella sp. | reverse complement strand
CTTTTTGTAATAGGTCTCAACGGTGTCTTTGTCTTGCGTGGCAAGCGGCTGATCGATATCTGCCGCGTCGTCAAGCCATAGGACCTCCTCGACGCCGTCGACCTTTTTGATTTTGTCCTTGTATTTGAGCGCCTGAGCGATCGAGACATTGGGCACCATAACGCGACAGTTGGGAATGTCACCCTCAAACTCATCACCCATGGTATTCAGAGCGACGGTCGACGCCGCTTCGTCGGGCAGATAGCTCGTAATGTCGTAGTTAACGCCTACAAACTGGCGCAGGAACAGGCATACCAGTGCTGCCACCGCATAGAACGCGATGATGGGTTTGCGGTGCTTCACGACCCATCGAAATAGCTTCTCTTTCAACCTCAATCCTCCATAACGCTCAGCCTATGTTTTGCTCTTTGTTATATTCCACATTTGGTAGTTATACAACATGTGTAGGATAAAGGCGCCATAAAGATATGCGATTGACGCGGTCCCGGAGCCAAAACAGCCGCTGCAGAAGCAGTTCGGAAAAGGTCCTCAGCGGAAACTGCATCCCAGTTTTTAGACGAAAAACGGGATATGGTTTCTGGTTGGCCTAGATAATCGTCAGATTTAGCTGAGCGTCTGCCCCTATGTTTCCAAATGAATACGGTGTGAGCTGTGGACAAGGATTTTCCCCGCAAGCACTCTAGTATGCTAAAGTACCCAAAAGACCGGCGGAGCTATGCCGGTCGTTTGTTCTGTATGCAACACAGCATGAGGAGGCTCACCAGATGACGGCCACACCGTGGGGATTCCGGGACATATTGCCCGAGGAGGCTCAGGCGCGCGAGGAGATCGCGCTGACGGTGAAGGGCTGCTTTAGGGAGCATCATTACCTGCCGGTCGAGACGCCGCTGCTCGAGGACAAGGGCTCGCTCGAGGAGGGCGGCCGTATCGCGGACACGCCGTTTAAGCTTTTTGACGATGACGGCCGCTTGTTGGTGGTTCGTCCCGACAATACGTTGCCGATCGTGCGTTTGGTCTCGACCCGCATGCGCGCGGCCGACTTGCCGCTGCGCCTGCGCTATGAGGCGCCGGTGGTTCGCGAATGCCAGCGCAATGCCGGCGGTTCGCGTCAATTTACCCAGCTGGGTTTTGAGCTCATCGGCGCGGGCGATACCGCGGGCGATGTCGAGATCGTCTCGCTGGTGGCCGAGGCCGTTCGCAAGTTGGCGCTGCCCGATGCGCGCATTATCGCAGGTAGCGTGCGCCCGTTTAAGGAGCTGCTCGCGGCGTGCGAGGATCGCGAGCTGGCCGCCGAGGCCCTGCGCCGCGTGCACGCCAACGACTTTGTGGGCCTCGATGCCCGCGTGGCGGCAAGCACCGAGCCCGATGCCGTCAAGGCCGCCATTAGCGAGCTGCCGGGTTTGCACGGCGGTGCCGAGGTACTCGACCGCGTGGACGCGCTGCTGGAGGCCGCCGGTATCGTCGCGCTGCTGACACGCGAGCTGCGTGCCCTGGTCGAGGGCCTGGCACCCGAGGACGCCCAGGTGCTGTCATTCGACTTCTCCATCATGAACTCTTTTGATTACTACACGGGCCTGGTCTTTAAGGCCTATGCCGGCGGCTTGCCCGATCCGGTCGGTTCGGGCGGACGCTACGACTCCATCTTTACCGGTGCATTTGGCGACGGCATCGAGGTGCCGGCGGCGGGCTTCGCCTTTTCGCTTGAGCGCCTGGAGGCCGCGCGCACCTCGGCCGAGGACGCCGCCTCCGATGGCGATCACGCCGCGGGCCGTGGCGCCGAGGGCCCGCTGCGCATCGCTGTGCCCAAGGGCTCGCTTAAGGCCGACACGCTCGACGTGCTCGAGACCGCGGGTTTGGACGTCTCTGAACTGCGTGACCCCGGCCGTCACCTGATCGTGCGCGGTCGCGACACGCGTGCCGGCGAGGGCGCGGTCGGCGATATCGAGTTTGTCATCGTGCGTCCCAGCGATGCGCCTGCCTTTGTGGGCTGCGGTGGTGCCGATTGCGGCATCTGCGGTTGGGACTCGCTCATCGAGGCGGACCTCAACCTGCTGCAGCTGGTAGACCTGGGCTATGGCTTGTGCACCTTTATCGAGGCGGAGCCCGCATGGCGCGCCGGTCAGGCCGAGCGCAACTATGCCCGTCGCGGGTCGCTTCGCGTGGCCACCAAGTACCCGCGCATCGCGAGTGCCTGGTATGCCGAGCGCGGCGTGAACGCCGATATCGTCTCGCTGCACGGCAACATCGAGCTGGGCCCCATTGTCGGCATGACCGATCGCATCGTGGATATTACCGCCACGGGCGCCACGCTGCGCGACAACGACCTGGTCATCACCGGTCGCATTATGGACTGTACGGCCCGCTTCTTCGTCAACCCGGGTGCTGCGCGCCTGGATCCGCGCGTGCGCAATCTGGCAGATCGCTTGGCCGCGGCCGTGAAGGACAAGCATTTTGAGCCCGTTGCGGGCTCGGCACAATAGCGCGAGCACGCACGGGCGTCCCAACGTCTGGGCTGCGGGCCGATTGGCGCCGCCGCCCGGCCTCTCGTTTTTCGAACACAACCTCGACCGATAGGGGATACCGATATGAAGATCATCAAGCTTGCTCCCGGTGAGCGCCTCGTTACCAACCAGCTCAACCGCAAGGGCGTGCTGCCGCAAAACATCGTCGACGCCGCCCGCGATATCGTGGCCAACGTGCGCGCCAACGGCGATGCCGCAGTGCGCGATTACTGTCAGCGCTTTGACGGTGTTGAGCTGCAGAGCTTCCGCCTGCCGCAGGAGCAGATCGATGCCGCGCTCGAAGACCTCGATCCCGCTTTTGTCGCGGCGCTCGAGAAGGCTGCACGCCAGATTCGTGAGTTCCACCAGCGCGAGGTCGAGCAGAGCTGGTTTACCACGCGCCCGGACGGCACGATGCTCGGCGTTAAGGTGACCCCGCTCGCGGCGGCTGGCATCTATGTGCCGGGCGGTCGCGCGCAGTATCCCTCCACGGTGCTCATGAATGCCATTCCCGCCAAGGTTGCCGGCGTCAAGCGCGTGGTCATGGTGACGCCGCCGCAAAAGGACGGCCTGATCAGCCCCTACACGCTCGCCGCGGCAAAGCTCGGCGGCGTGGACGAGATCTATATGGTGGGTGGCGCTCAGGCCGTGGCCGCGCTGGCGTACGGCACCGAGACTATTCCGCGCGTCGACAAGATCACCGGCCCGGGCAACGCCTTTGTCGCTGCGGCCAAGCAGATTGTCTCGGGCGACGTGGGTATCGACATGGTCGCTGGCCCCTCCGAAGTCTGCGTGCTGGCCGATGCCACGGCCAAGCCCATGGTGGTCGCGGCCGACCTGATGGCCCAGGCCGAGCACGATCCGCTGGCAGCCTGCTATCTGGTGACCTGCGACGAGCAGTTTGCGCGCGAGGTCGAGGCAGGCATCGATATCCTGGTGGCGCAGTCGCCGCGTGCCGAGATCACGCGTGCTTCGCTCGACAATGAGGGCACCATCGTGGTGGCCGCCGACATGGCTGCCGCCGTCGAGGCGGTGAATACCGTGGCGCCCGAGCACTTGGAGCTGCACTGCAAGGACGCGATGGGCCTGCTCGGCGGCATTCGCAACGCCGGCGCCATCTTTGTGGGCGCTTGGAGCTCCGAGCCGCTCGGCGATTATGTTGCCGGTCCCAACCACACGCTGCCAACCGGCGGCACGGCCATGTTCTCCAACCCGCTTTCGGTCGAAGAGTTCGTTAAGCGCTCGAGCGTCATTTGCTATACGCCCGAGGGCCTGCTCTCTGACGCTCCCGCCACACAGCGTCTAGCCGAGGCCGAGGGCCTGTGGGCGCACGCGCTTTCTGCTGCCCTGCGTCGTCGCGTGCTGGAGCAGGGCGAGGATGCCGTGAGTGCCGAGTCACTGGCTGCGGCCGACCTGACCAAGGTCGCCTGGCCGGGCGACGCCGTGGCGACGGTTGCTGAGGGCGTGGACCTGGCGGCGGCTGCGGGCGGTGCCGCTGGCGCGACCGGCGAGGAGGCCTAATATGGCCGAGCTGACGCCCCGCATGAAGGAGCTCGTCCAGCCCTACTTGACCGGCATCGAGCCCTACGATCCCAACTTTACGCCCACGCGCATCAATCTTTCGGCCAACGAGAACACCTATCCCGTGCCGGCCGGCGTGCGCGAGGCGGTTGATGCGGCCTTGGCTGCCGTACCGCTCAACCGCTATCCCGATCCCATGTCCAACGACCTGCGCGACGAGCTTGCTGCCTGGCATGGCGTGACGCGCGAGAACATCTGCGTGGGCAACGGCGGCGACGAGCTACTCTATAACTTCCTGCTGGCGTTTGGCGGCGCGGGGCGGACCCTGCTCAACTGCCCGCCGTGCTTTAGCGAGTATGCGTTCTTTGCGTCGCTGTGCCAGACCGAGGTGCGCGACGTGTGGCGCGACCCGGCGACCTTTGAGCTCGACCAGGCGGCGGTGCTTGCGGCGGCTCCCGAGTGCAATCTGGCGATCGTGACCTCGCCCAACAATCCCACGGGTGACGTGGCGCCGCTCGACTTTGTTGCGGCTCTGTGCGATGCCTGCCCCGGCATGGTCATGGTCGACGAGGCCTACGTGGAGTTTGCCGACGATTCGTTTGGCGCGGCAACTACGGCGCAAGGCCTTATTGCCGAGCATCCTAACCTGGTGATTCTGCATACACTGTCCAAGGCGTTCGGCGCCGCCGGCACGCGCCTGGGCTATGTGATCGCGGCGCCCGAGGTCATCGACGTGTTCGCGGCGATTCGCCAGATCTATTCGGTCAACGTGTTGAGCCAGGCGGCGGCGCTTGCCTGCGTGCGTGCCCGCGATGCGTACGCGCCCGTGGTGGCACAGGTCGCATCCGAGCGCGAGCGCGAGCTGTGCGCCCTACGCGCAATGGCTGCCGAGGGCATGCCCGCGGAGGCATGGCCGAGCGCGGCGAACTTTGTGCTTGTGCGCACGCCGCATGCCACGCGCGTGCGCGAGCGTCTGCGCGACGAGTATTCGATTTTGGTGCGCGACTTTAGTTACGCGCCGGGGCTCGCGGACTGTCTGCGCATTACCGTAGGCACCCCGCAGGAAAACGACGAGGTGCTGGCCGCGTTTGCCGCGCTGGTGAAGGAGGAGATGTAGATGGACCGCTATGCCGAGGTGACCCGCAAGACGGGGGAGACCGACATTGTCGTAAAGCTCGACCTGGACGGATGCGGCGTGTGTGATATCTCGACCGGCGTACCGTTTTTCGACCACATGCTCAACGCTTTTGGCCGCCATGGCCTGTTCGATTTGACGGTGCACGCGGTGGGCGACGTCGAGGTCGATGCGCATCATACCGTCGAGGACACGGGCATTGTGCTGGGCGAGGCGTTTTGCCAGGCGCTGGGCGACAAGGCGGGCATTACGCGCTTTGCCGACGCGGCGATCGCCATGGACGAGACGCTTGTGATGGCTGCCGTGGACATTTCGGGCCGCGGGCAGGCCTACTGCGAGCTGCCCGTGCCGACTGAGCGCGTGGGCAGCTTCGATACCGAGCTGGCCGTCGAGTTCTTCTACGCCTTTGCGCGCGATGCCAAGCTCACGCTGCACGTGCGCGAGCTGGTGGGCGGCAACTCGCATCACATTATCGAGGCCGCCTTTAAGGCCGTGGGCCGCACGATGCGCCGCGCCTGCGAGCTGGACCCCCGCGTGCAGGGCATTCCCAGCACCAAGGACTCGCTGTAACCGTCACAAGGGTAAAACCACCACGAAGGGGACAGGCACCTTTGTGGTGGTTTTGGATGATGAGAAGTGGAGGGGTCGCGTGGGCGAACCGAGGATCGTGGTGGTCGACTACCACAAGGGCAACTTGTCGAGCGTTGCGCGTGGGCTTGTGCGCGCCGGTGCCGCCGCCTGCACGTCGGACGATCCGGAGCAGATCCGCAATGCCGACGGCCTGGTCATCCCGGGCGTGGGCGCGTTCTATGACGCGATCGCCTTTATGCGCCAGAGCGGCGAGGCGGACGCGGTGCTCGACGCCGTTGCGGCCGGAACTCCGCTGCTCGGCATCTGCCTAGGCCTTCAGCTGTTTTTTGAGCGCGGCGACGAGGGCGTGCCGGTGGACGAAGGCGCGGTCGCCGACGGCAACACCTCCGAGCAGGCTGGCGGTCCCTGGGTCGATGGCCTGGGTATTATGCGCGGCTCGTGCACACGCTTGGAGTCGAGCCGCCTGAAGGTGCCGCACGTGGGCTGGGACCAGGTGCACATGACGCCCGCCGGCGCGGCCGATCCGCTCCTTGCTGGTTTTGCCGAGGGTGCCAACATGTACTTTACCCACAGCTACGCGGTGGCCGACGACGCCGATGCCGCCGATGTGCTGGCGCGCACGCACTATACGCGGAGCTTCCCGTGCATCGTGCGCCATGGCAACGTGTGGGGCTGCCAGTTCCATCCCGAGAAATCCTCCGCGCTGGGTCAGCGCATCCTTAAGAACTTCGTCAACATCGTCGAGGAGGCTGGCCGATGATCCTGTTTCCCGCAATCGATCTGATCGGCGGCAAGGTCGTGCGCCTGGAGCGCGGCGACCGCAGTCGCTGCAAGGTATATTCCGACGACCCCGTGGCCGTTGCCCGCTCGTTTGCCGAGCAGGGCGCGAGCTGGGTGCACGTCGTCGATTTGTCCTCTGCCTTTGGCGAGGATGAGGACACATGCGCTGCCAATTCGGCGGCGATCAAGGCCATCTGCGGTGTCGACGGTCTATCCGTGGACGTGGGCGGCGGCGTCCGCTCGCTCGCGCGCATCGACGAGTTGGCAGGCTACGGCGCACGCCGCATCGCACTGGGCACCGTGCTGGTGACCGAGCCGGGTTTTGCCGAGGTGGCGGCCGAAGGCTTTGGCGAGCTGCTCGTGGCCGACATCGCCGCTCGCGACGGCCAGGTCAAGGTGAACGGTTGGCGTGACGGCGCGGGCGTGGCGCTCGACGACGCCGTGGCGCAGCTTTCCGAGCTGGGCTTTAAGCATCTGGTGTATACCGACATCGCGCGTGATGGCATGCAGACGGGCATCGATGTGGCGGCGTATCGCCATGTGGCCGAGGTCGCGGGTTTTCCCGTCGTGGCTTCGGGCGGTATCTCGACGCTCGACGACATCCGTGCGCTTGCCGCGGTGGGCGGGGATGCCATCGAGGGTGCCATTACCGGTCGCGCGCTCTACGAGGGCAACTTTGCGCTGGCCCAGGCGCTGGCCACCGTCCGAGGGGAGGAGTAGCCTATGCTTACCAAACGCGTAATTCCCTGCCTGGACGTCAAGGACGGCCGTGTGGTCAAGGGCGTCAACTTTGTGAGCTTGCGCGATGCGGGCGATCCGGTGGAGCTGGCGCGCGCCTACGACCGCGAAGGTGCGGACGAGGTCGTATTTTTGGACATTACCGCGACGAGTGACAACCGTGTGACGACCATCGAGATGGCGGCGCATGCGGCCGAGGAGCTAGCCATTCCCTATACCGTGGGCGGCGGTTTTCGCGACCTGGCGGGCATGCGCACCATGGTTGCAGCCGGTGCCGACAAGGTGTCGCTCAACTCGGCGGCCGTGCGTGACCCGTCGCTGATTAGCCAGGCTGCCGCGGCTTTTGGCAGTCAGGCCGTGGTCGTGGCGATCGATGCCAAGCGCGTCGGTTTGCCCGGAGAGCCGGGTGCCGACAAGTGGGAGGTCTTCACGGCGGGCGGCCGCAACGCCACGGGTATCGACGCGGTGGCGTGGGCCGAGGAAGCGGCTCGTCGCGGCGCCGGCGAGATCTTGCTGACCAGTATGGACCGCGACGGCACCAAGGCCGGATTTGACCTGGCGCTCACCCGCGCCGTGGCGTGCGCGGTGCCGATTCCCATCATCGCGAGCGGCGGCGTGGGCACACTCGAGCATTTTGCCGAGGGCGTGATCGAGGGCGAGGCCGACGCCGTGCTGGCGGCGAGCGTCTTTCACTTTGGAACGTTCAGCATTCGCCAGGTGAAGGAG
>USIL01000043.1:0-8090 GCA_900554655.1 uncultured Collinsella sp. | reverse complement strand
TTGCGCAGCGCGCTCAAGCATACCGTGCAGGTCACGGTGTTCATCTTCATCATCACCCTTGTGCTCGACGGCGCGCTGGAGCTGGTCGGCGAGGACGCGCTGGCCGCGTTCCTGGGCAGCAACCCGGTGCTGTCCGTGCTGGGCAGCGCGCTGGTGGGCCTCATCCCGAACTGCGCGGCAAGCGTGGTGATCGCGCAGCTCGACGTCGAGGGCGCGCTCGGCGCGGGCGCCATGATGGCGGGCCTTCTGGTGTCGGCGGGCGTGGGACTTCTGGTGCTGTTCCGCACCAACCGCAGCGCTCGCGAAAACGCCGTGTTCCTGGTCATGATGTACGTCATCGGCGCTGGCTGGGGCCTTATCCTATCCGCCTTCGGCCTCTAAGTAGGCCTAAAAATGGACTTCAAATAGCCATGCTCGGCGCCTGCGCAATGCGGCGACGCATGGCATTTTGAAGCCCGTTTTTTTGTTGAGTCATGGATTCCGAGCGCTCACACCGCTCAAAACAAAAAGGTAGATTTCCGGGCATGTCCCGAAAATCTACCTTGGTTAGCGCAGCAGCTCGGTGAGGTTGCGCTTAAAGCGGGCCCGGTCTTCGCTGGTAAATGCCGCCGGTCCGCGAGTGCGTCCCCCGGCGCGGCGTACCTTCTTTTCCTCGTGGCGAATAAACAGTTGCATGTCGATGGTCGCCTTATCGTAGACGCGCCCGCGCACGCCGATGGCGGCGGCATCGCGCCCGAGCACCATGCTCGCCAAGCCAATGTCCTGCGTCACGACTACGTCGCCCGCCTGCAGGCGTTCGACAATGGCAAAGTCGGCGCTGTCGGCGCCAACGCTCACATCGAGCGTCGTGACCCAAAAGCCGCGTCGCGCGTACTCGGCATCGCGCGGGTCGTCGCGGCGAATGTGCCGTTCCAGGTTTTGCGTGCTGTTGCCGGCGATAACAACGGCGACGCCCGCCCGCCGCGCGCAGTCAATCGACTCGCGCGTGACCGGGCAGGCGTCGGCATCAATAAAGAGCGTTCGCGGCATCTAGTGCACCAGTTTGCCAAATTGAATAGCGCGAACAATCAGCGTTACGCCAAACACCAGCAGCGCGGCGCCGCTAAAGATGACGAGCATCTTGGCCGACCATAGCGGATAGATAAACACGAACATGCCGGCGATGATGGAAAGTGCGCCGCTCAGGATGGCGAGGGCACGGTTGGACGAAAGCTCGGACTCCAGAATGGACATGACACCTTCGACAATCCAGCCAAAGCCGGCTACGATAACCACCATCGTGGTGAGCGTCGCGGTCGAGAAGGCCTGGTTGCGCAGGATTATGACGCCGCCCAAGATAATGAGTAGGTTGGAGATGATGCTCGTCACGCGCCAGCCGGTGGGCAGCAGTGGCTCGAAAACAGCGGTAAACAGCCTGATCGCGGCCGTGATCACAAAGTAGAAGCCCAAGACGGTCGTTAGGAAGACGAGGGACTTGGCGGGCGCAAACAGCAGTGCGATGCCGGCGACGAGCGCCAAGACGCCCGTGATGGCGTAAATCCAGCGTACGGCCTTGACGGCTTTGCCCGCCATGCTTTTCTCGTCAAATCCAAACTGGCTCGATTTTTGGTCATCGTTCTTAAAGATGCCCATAATGTCTCCTTTCCGTGTGGTGCACGTCGCGTTCATTGCTCTCCGTGCGGCGTACGCCAAAAGTGCTGCAACAAGTATCGCCCAAGGGCGCCGATGCATGGGGCGGGAAGGACGAATTGCCGCCCCACATTCCCGAATTGTTACTTTTGTTCCCGCCCCAGTGAGGATTAATCAACAATTGTAGAACATTACGCCGCTGTATGTAATTGCCTAGGTTTTAGGTTAGATTCTCCTAAGAACAATTGCCCGAAATTGGGGGTCCCTATGAACGAAGCAGTTCCCGCAGCGCCGGTAAGCGCTGAGTCGATGGCAAAGCAGGGTTGCGAAAAGCTCGGCTTGGACGCGTTTGATGCGTTGGTTCGCTGCGCCCGCACGTGCCGTCGCTTTGACGAGTCCATGCGCGTGCCGCGTGAGCTTTTGCTTGAGCTGGCGGAGCTGGCGCACCTGACTCCCTGTGGTGCCAATGCTCAGCGTCTGCGTTTTCATGTGGTAAGCGGTGCAGAGGACTGCGCGCGTGTATTTGACGAGCTCGCATGGGCCGGCGCACTTAAGGATTGGCCGGGTCCTGCCGAGGGCGAGCGCCCGACCGGCTACATCGCGATTCTGGCTGAGCGCGCCGTTCCGGGCAAGCCTGCCGCTCCCATTACCGAGGTCGACACGGGCATTGCCGCGCAGACGATGATGCTCGCCGCCCGCAGCGCTACGCCCGAGGTGGCAGCCTGCATGTTCAAGGCCTTTACGCCCCATGCGATCGATGCCATGGGGCTCGATAACGACAAGTATGAGCTCAAGCTGATCATGGCCTTTGGCGTTCCGGCCGAGATACAGGTGATCGATGCGATCGATTCCAACCCCGATGGCTCCATCAATTATTGGCGCGACGAGGCACAGGTGCACCACGTACCCAAGCGTTCGCTCGCCGACGTGCTGGTGTAGTTGAGCGTCACCGTGGTGTGATCCGGCGGTAAACCACCACAAAGGTACCTGTCCCCTTTGCGGTGGTGCGAGAGGAGGGCGTGTGGCAGATTTGTATTTAGTGCGGCATGGGCAGACTGAGCTCAACGTGCAGAACATTTTGCAGGGTGGGCACGATTCGCCGCTTACGGCGCGCGGGCGCGAGCAGGCGCTGACGGCGCGTACGGCGTTTGCGGCGCGTGGCGTGGCCTTTGATCATGTGTATTCCTCGCCGTTGGGCCGGGCGCGGCATACGGCTGAGCTTATCGTTGGCGAGGACCGTTCCATTGAGCTGGTCGATGACCTACGCGAGTGGCATTTGGGCTCGCTGGAGGGTACATCAAATCGTGATATGCCGCCGCAGCCCTGGGGTGATTATCCGGTCGCGTTTGGCGGCGAGTCGGAAGTGCAGCTCCAGTCGCGTATGGTCGCGGTGCTGTCGCGCATCATGGCCAGGCCGCAGCACGACTGCGTGCTGGCGGTTTCCCACGGCTCAGCCTGCCAGGAGTTTCTTGAGTATGTGACTGGCAGGGGAGAGCTACCCGACAACGGAGCCGTGCTTCATTTTGGCTATTGCGACGGGGCGTTTTCGCTCCTTGATTGGTAACGAACGAAAGGACCCCTATGAATAAAGACCTGTATCTGGTTCGTCATGGGCAGACAATATTCAACCTTAAGCTCATCATTCAGGGTTGGAGTGACTCGCCGCTCACGCAGCTGGGTTGCGACCAGGCGGCGCGCGCCGGCATGTTTTTGCGCGCACGCGGCATTGGGCCCGACCACGTCTACACCTCTACGCTTCATCGCACCGAGCAGACTATCGCCAACTTGTGGCCGGGCTTGGCGTACGAGCGCCTGGACGGCCTGCGTGAGTGGTTCTTTGGCGACTTTGAGGCCGAGCGCGTGATGCTCATGCCCAGGCGCCCGTGGCGCGACTTCTATCGCCAGTTTGGCGGCGAGGGCCAGATGCAGGTGCGCGAGCGCATGGTGGCGACGTTGACCGATCTTATGCGACGCCCGGACCACGAGTGCGTCCTCGCGGTGAGCCACGGATCGGCCATCAAGGAGTTCATGGACCACGTGAAGGGTGCGGCGGCCGACGAGCGCGATCGTGTGCCGGGCAACTGCTCGGTGCTGCACTTTGCGTTTGACGACGAATCCGACACGTTTGAGTTGGTCGAAGTCTTTACGCAGGAGGATTACGCGCGCGAGCTGGGGCTTGAACCACTTGTGGCGGCAGCAGGCCCGCAACGGGGATAACGCGAGCGTGGCGGCACGGGTCGCTGGCATAACTTCTCGACGCAAAAGGGGCGGAGATGCATGTACCTGCTGCATCTCCGCCCCCTGTTTGTTGAGCTGCCGATTTTTGTGCCGGGCGCTTTGGTCTTGCTAGAACCGTGCGACCTGGTGCGTGAGCAGACCCGTCGGAACCTGCGGCGCGGCGCCGCTGACCTGCGCGGCGGGGAAGAGCGCAGCTACGGCAAAGTTGAACGGCTCTTTGCCCGTGTAGGTGCCGGCGGCACGTGCATCGTCGGCCAGGAGCTGTGATGCCCCGACTAGCGCGACAGCGTAGGCAGGGTCGTCGGCCAGTGCCGGCTCCGGCGCCTGGTCGAGCATGGCGCGGATGGCCCCGACGGCGTCCTCGCGCTTGACCTCCCACACGCGGTGCGTAATGCCGGCGGGGTCGGTGACGGCATAGAGTGAAGCGCCCTCTTTTGCGGCGCCGAGGATGATATCCATGACGGGAGAGGCTTCGTAGACAAGCGTTACGGGACGGGGCTGTACCTTGAGGTCGGCGATTGCGCGCGCAGCGGCGGTCGTATCGGCGGCAACCGCGTCGCCGCCCGCCAGCGCACCAACCGGGCAGATCGCCACGACACCCGTCACACGTCCCGGCTCGCCCGAGCATTCGTACACGTAATACGCCGCACCCGGGTCCTTGAGCATCAGACCATCGGCAATGGCTCCGCGCAGAGCATCGTTGCCGCTCAGGATGCTGCCCATTGCAGGCAGCGCCTCGAGCACGCGGTCCTGAGCCGGGCGGATGCAGGGAAACGGAAGTGCTTTCATGGGCGGTCCTAACGCACGAGTCGGTTTGTTCGCGGCTTATTATGCCCCAACTTGGCCGCTCGCGTCCCAGAGCACGTTATCGGCGAGCGCGATTAGCACCTGCTGACAACGAACGATATCGGCGTGGGGTACATATTCGTTGGGCTTGTGCGCGAGCGCGAGCGACCCGGGACCGTAGCTCATGCAATTGCGGTTACCTGTCTTGCCGGCAATGACGGCGGTGTCGGTGTAGCCGGTAAAGAAGCCGACGGTCGTGTCCACGTCCGTCACGTCATCGGCGGCACGCATGAGCGCTGCTAGAAGGGGAGAGTTCGGGTCGCGCTCGATGGCGGGGCGGTCGCCCGTCACGGTGTAGCTGCCATGGCAACCGGGAACGGCGGCTTCGGCGACGGCGATGGCCTGCTCTACCATGCGCGTCGCGGCGGCCGTATCGGTCGGCGGGGTCAGACGCATGTCGACCCAGACTTTGGCGCGGTCGGGCACGACATAGGGGCGATATCCGCCCTCGATTTGGCCAAACGTGATGGTCGAAGGCCCCAGCTCGTCGTGCGCGGGCAGCGCCACAAACGCGCGACGGAGCGAACACACGACCTCGGCCATGGCGGCGACGGCATCCGCGCCCTTCCACGGCTGGCTCGCATGCGCCGTCACGCCAGCCATTTCAATCTCGAACCACGTGCGCCCCTTGTGCGCCACCTGGATCTGTCCGTCGGTGGGCTCGGTGTCCAGCACCCATTCACGCGAGCCGACCCAGCCGGCATCGATGGCTGCCTCTGAGCCGCGCATAAAGTCCTCCTCGTCGACCGAGCAAATGAGTGAGAAGCCACGGCGGGGCAGCTTGCCTTCTGCCGCCACGCGCTCGAGCGTATGGACCAGTGCGGCAATGGCGCAGGCCAGGCCACTCTTCATGTCGCAGGCACCGCGGCCGTAGAGCTTGTCGTTACGCACAACCGCTCCGAGCGGCGGAATGTCCGCGTCCCAGCCATCGCCCAGTGTAACGGTATCCATATGGCAGATATAGACGAGCCGTGGCTCGTCGCTCAGTCCCGGCACGGTGACCATAAGGTTGCGGCGCCCGGGCAGCACCTCGAGTTCCTCAACCTGCACGGCATCGAGTACCGGATGGCTCAGCTGCGCCAACCGTTCCTCAACCAACGCTTTGATATAGCGTTCAATCTCGCCCTCATACGCACCTGGGTCGGAACTGTCGATCCGCACGAGCCCTTGCGTAAGCCGCCAGGCAAAATCTGTATCAACCATAGGCACCTCACAGATAGTTAGGTCAACATACAGATTGTATGCCAAGAAGCGGCTCGGTGCATTTAATGGAGCGCTCACAAAAACGGGGGCGCCTCTCGTGCGAAAGGCACCCCCGCGGGCATTCAATGTCAGTGACGGGCAGGCCACATGGGGAGCTGCCCGTCAGGTCAGTCGGCGCTACTTGATCACGCGCACACGATACATCGACGGAATCTGCTTGAGCGCCTCGATGGTGCTGCTGTCTAGGTGTTCGTCGGTGTCGAACATGGTGTAGGCGTTCTCGCCGGCGGACTCGTTGGTCATGCGCTGCACGTTGGCGTTGTCCTTGGCCAGGATGGCCGTGATCTGGCCGATCATGTTGGGCACGTTGGCATGCAGGCAGGCAATGCGGCTCGCGGCGCGCGCCTTGCCCATGCTGCAGGCGGGGTAGTTGACGCTGTGCGCGATGTTACCGTTCTCCAGGTAATCCTTGAGCTCGCTGATGGCCATGTCGGCGCAGTTGGCCTCGGCTTCGCCGGTGCCGGCGCCCGAGTGCGTGGTGATAAACGTATTGGGCATCTTGACGGTCTTGGGCGTGGCAAAGTCGCAGCTAAACCAGCTGAGCTTACCCTCGCGCAGGGCGGCGTCGACGGCGTCTTCGTCGATGATGGTCTCGCGCGCGTAGTTGATGAGCACGGCGTCGGGTGCCAGCAGGTTAATCTGCTCGGTGCTGATCATGCCGATGGTGTCGGCCTTGCTGGGCACGTGTACGGTGAGGTAGTCGCAGCCGCGGCAGAGATCCTCGAGCGTGCCCACACGCTGCACCTCGCGGCTCAGCACCCACGCGTGCTCGACGGAAATGAACGGGTCGTAGCCGTAAACGTCCATGCCCAGGTCGACGCAGGCGTTGGCGACCTTGGAGCCCACGTTGCCCAGGCCGATGACGCCGATGCGCTTGCCCTTGAGCTCGCGGCCCACAAAGGCCTTCTTGGCCTTCTCGGCATCGACCTGAATCTCGGGGTCGTCGGCGTTGTCGCGCACCCAGTTCATCGATTGCACCACGCCGCGGCTCGAGAGCACCAGCATGCCTAGGACGAGCTCCTTGACGGCATTGCTATTGGCGCCGGGGGAGTTAAAGACGACGACGCCCTTCTTGGCGTACTCCTCGACGGGGATGTTGTTGACGCCGGCGCCGCAGCGGGCGATGGCGCGGATGCCCTCGGGCAGCTCGTAGCCGTGCAGGTCGGTCGAGCGCATCAGAATGGCGTCGGCCTCTTCGGCGGTGCTCACAAACTCGTAGCCCTCACCAAACTCGACCTTGCCGTCCTTGGTAATGTCATCGATGGTTTTAATCTTGCGCATGGAAAACTCCTTAGCAGGTTTTGATCTATACAGGGTGGTCTGAGATGGCTGATCGGCCCGCGCGTTGCGGGCTAGTTAGATCGCGGGCTCAAACTATGCTGCGCTTCGAAGTCCTTCATGTACGAGGCCAGTGCCTGCACGTCTTCCATGGTCACGGCGTTGTAGACGCTTGCGCGCATGCCGCCCACCAGGCGATGGCCCTTGACGTTTTGAATCTGGTGCTCGGCCGCGCCTGCGACAAAGGCCGCGTCGAGTTCGGTGTCGCCGGAGCGGAAGGTAACGTTGGCGATGGAGTGGCTGTCGGCCTGCGTGGTGCCATGGAACAGCTCGCTGTGCTCGAGCAGGTCATAGAGCAGGTTGGCCTTGGCCCAGTTGCGATCGGCCATGGCTGCGAGTCCGCCGGTCTCCTCGACCCAGTGGAACACCTTGCCGCACACGTAGATGCCAAAGGTGTTGGGCGTGTTGAGCATGGAGCCCTTGGCGGCCTGGGCCTTAAGGTCCATGTACTGCGGCGTCTGCGCAAAGGCGGGGCCGTCGGCGATGAGGTCGTCGCGCACGATGACCACAGTCACGCCCGCGGCGCCGGCGTTTTTCTGCGCGCCGGCGTAAATGAGCCCGTAGCGCTCAACGTCGAGCGGCTGCGACAAAAAGCAGCTCGAGACATCTGCGACCAGCGGTACGTCGCCGCAATCGGGCAGCTCGTGGTACATGGTGCCAAAGATGGTGTTGTTCTGGCAGATGTAGACGTAGTCGAGCCCGTCGCCTGCGGCCTCGGCGGCAATGCGCGCGTTGATGTCGGCCATGGTGGGAATGCGGTCGAAGTTGGTGTCCTC
>USIL01000042.1:0-8141 GCA_900554655.1 uncultured Collinsella sp. | reverse complement strand
GCGCCTGTCCCCATTGTGGCGGTTCTCCCCCCAGCGCTACAGCAGATGTTCCTCGATAAAGATCGCGATGCCGTCTTTGTCGTTGCTGGCGGTTACAAAGTCGGCGGCGGAGCGGGTGGCGTCGCTGCCGTTTGCCATGGCCACACCCACGCCGGCGTCGGCCACCATGCAGGTGTCGTTGTCCGCATCGCCAAACACGCAGATGTTCTGGAGCTCCATGTCGTTGAGCTCCGCCACGCGCACAAGGCCGCGCGTCTTGGACACGCGCGGATCCATGAACTCGTAGAGCCGTTGCGTGGTTTGCAGGGCGGCCGCCTTAACAGTGCCATCGGCAAACGTCGACGCCCGCTCAATCACCCGCGGCATTACCTCGGGCGCCATGGTAAACATCACCTTGGGCTGCGGCTCGCGCAAAAATTCGGCAAAATCGACCACCTGGTAGGGCACGCCATCGACGCGCGACAGGTGCTCGACGCACGCGTTACTCTCGGGCACGTAGAACACGCCGTCTCGGGGGCAGACGGGTGTTGCCGGAAGGTCCGCCATGTGCTTGCAGATGCGCGCGATGGTCTCGCCCGGCAGCGGATAGCTCAGCTCGTTGACGTCGTGCGCGCGGTCGATGACCTCGGCGCCACCGCAGCCCACGAGCACGTCCACCAGGCCTTCGATACCCCAGAGCTCGTACATGGCCTCGGTCGCGTGGGCGTCACGCCCGGTGCACAGGCCAAAGAGCACGCCGCGCTCGCGCAGGGCGCGGATCGCCGCCACAGTGCGCGGGGACACCGTGTGCCGGCTCGTGAGCAGCGTACCGTCGATATCGCAGAACACGGCTTTGATGTGGCTGAAGGTGGTGTCCATGGGGGCCTTTCTGGGTAGCGCGGCGGCGTTGGCTGTAGTCGTAAGTGGCGTACATGGTATACCAAGGCGCCGGTCGTTGGGGCCCGACCGCCACAAAGGTGCCTGGCCCCTTTGTGGCGGCTTGTGGTGCTCGGGTCTCAGCACAATCCATCACAACATTCGACGTTTTTCGGCAAAATCGCGATTTTCATCGAATGTTGTGACGGTTTCTTACCGTTCTGCAGCACGATCAAAATGTTTGTGTCCAAACAGCAGCAGCGCCGCGGGGACCGCCGTTACGACTATGCCCGCACCAACGAGCGTCTGCTGCACGCCAAATGTTGCGGCCAGCCAGGGGGCAATCGCCAGCGGGGCCACGCCGGCGAACATGTTTCCAAAGCCCATGACCGAGTTGACGCGACCGAGCTGCTCGAGCGGAGCCGTCGTTTGCACGATGGTGTTGTGGAGCGGGTTGACGACGCCCCAGGCCACGCCCAGGGCAATCTGGCCGACAAGAGCCACGCCCACGTACGGCGTGCCCACGTAAAGCAGGCTTCCCAGACCCACGGACATAAGCGCCACGAGCAGCGTTTTAAGGCTGACGAGGCGCGGCGGCATGCGGAGCGCGACCACGGCGCCCAGCACCGCGCCCACGCCGCAGGCCGACGAGAGCCAGCCCATCCATTCGACGCCGACGTGCAGGACATCGCGATAGAAGAACGACTCCAGCGGATCGAAGGCGCCGTAGCCAAAGTTCGAGAGGAAGATGATGCAGAAGAGCAGGGCGAGGACGCTGTTGGTGAAGACTGTCTTGATGCTGGTCGCGAAGGTGGCGCGGGCGGATGTGCTGGGGTTGGGGCGGTTGGCTTGGCTTGCGCGCTCCCCTTCCTCCGCCGAATCGACCTTCTCCTGTCCGGCGACGCGACCTTCCTGCGGCTTAAATCCCCAGCCGGCAATGAGCGCAAGCAGGGTGAACAGCATCATGAGCACGAACACCGCGCGCGACGATGAAGCCGCCGCGGCAAAGCCGCCCAGCGTGGGTCCGACGATGATGCTCACGTTGGAGAACATGGTGATGGCGGAGTTGATGTCTTTGAGCTCGACGGGATCGTCGGTTAGGTAGGCCGGGTAGGACGTGGCGATGGGCTGGGCGAACCCCATTACAAAGCCCAAGAGCACCGCGCCGGCAAGGACCGTTCCGGTCGCGCTGCCAAAGGTGATGATTGCCGCGCCCGTTGCCAACGTGCTGACGATGCTCAGCATAAAATGGCGGCGCGGGCCCCAGGCGTCGAGCGCCGCACCGCCCGCAAAGGACCCCAGAATCACGAAGACGTTCATAAACAGGACGGCCAGCGACGTCGCGACGACCGAAGCGCCGTCCGCATAGGTGAGCGTTCCGATAACGCCGATAAAGTAGCTGGTCTGGAAGCCAGTGTAGATGAGAAACCGCATTGCCACCAGGCGCTTGGCCCGCGCGGACAGCGATGGTTGGGATTTAGGAAATGGAGATGTAGACATGTGGGCTCCTTGTTGCATACGAATACGGGCCGCAGGCATTGACCGCCGACCATCGACTCAATCTTTCTGTATGTAACGTTAAGGACGCATCGGGCCCCTTCTCTCCGTCTTCGCCCGGATGAACTACTTGGTAGATTTTAAGGCATGTCCCAAAAATCTACCAAAGCAAAGGCCACCACAAAGGTGCCTGCCTGTGGTGGCCCAATGTTCCAAGTGCCCCAGGTCGCCCCGAAAGAGGAGCGACGCGTACTTTGGTACGCGAGCGACGGCTTGAGGGGCGAGATGGGGTGCTTGGAGCCGGCGCAGCGTCAAGCCTGAAGGTGGTCTTGGATGAGGTCGCAGATGGCTCGGGCGTCGTTGATGTTGATGGCTCGGGTCGCGAAGCCGGCGTCGAAGGCCTGGCGTGCCAGGGCCTCGTTGCAGGCAAGGGCCAGTGTGCGGCCGTCGACCAGGTCGAGCGAGCTCTTGCCGCGCAGACGGTCGACACCGGAGCGCGCGACCACGATGTTGTCGAAGCCCTCGGTCTTATAGCCCTCGATGATTACCACGTCTACATCGTTGTAGCGCGACAGCAGCTCGCGCGCCGGCATCTCGTCCTCCTCGCGCGTGTCGGCGTACTCCGCCCAGCGCGTGGCGCAGATGAGGCCCACGTGTTTGGAGCCGGCCTGGTGATGGCGCCACGTATCCTTAGCGGGCACGTCGATATCAAAGCCGTGGTGCCCGTGATGCTTGAGCGAACCCACGCGCAGGCCGCGGCGGGTGAGCTCGGCGATAACCTTCTCGACGAGTGTGGTCTTGCCCGAGTTCTGGTAGCCGATAAACGCGATCGCGGGGACGGCCGGTGCCGGAGCTGCGGGCGCGACGGCAACGGGTGCGCTCGCGGGCGCGGCACCGTCAGCGGCGGCAGCCTCAACAGCAGCAACCTGACGCTCGGCACGATCCCACACGCCCGAGCGGCCGCCCTCCTTGTGCAGCAGGCGCACGTCGACGATCTCCATGCCGCGATCGACGGCCTTGCACATGTCGTAGATGGTCAGACACGCGGCACTCGCGCCGGTCAGCGCCTCCATCTCAATGCCGGTCTTGCCCGTCACGCCCGCCGTGACCAGCACGTGAAAGCCAACCTGCCCGTCCGCGCGCGCCGGCGCCCAGCCCTCGGGCATGTCATCGACAGGCATCCCCGCCGGAGCGATGGGCGCAATGTCGCACTTGCTCTTGGTAATGAGCAGCGGATGGCACATGGGAATGATGTCGCTCGTGCGCTTGATGGCCATGATGCCCGCCACGCGCGCGCAGGCAAGCACGTCGCCCTTTTTTGCGCGATCCTGCAGCACCATGGCCTGCGTCTCGGGGTGCATGAGGATGGTGCCCTCGGCGATGGCGATGCGATGGGTCTCGGCCTTGTCGGACACGTCGACCATGCGTACCTCGCCCTTGGCGTCCACGTGCGTCAGCTCGTCGCGACGGGCGTCGCGGGCGGGCTCGGTGGCAGCGCTGGCAGTCGGCTGCGCGGACGCGTCGGCGTTGCCAGCATTCGCCGCAGCCGTGACTTTGTGGGCAGACATCGCGGCCCTGCGAGCGGCCTTGGTGGCATCGGCGTACCTGCTCTTGGCCATATGATCATCCTCCGATTTGGGACATAAATCGTTGCGTGCCCTCAATTATCGCGTGTTCCTGCGGTTTGTGGGCCACGGCATCGCGCCAAATCGAAAGTACCTGCATATCATTACCACGGCGCAGCGCCTCACGCACCGAATACTCGGCATCGCTAAACAGGCACGGACGCACGTTGCCATCAGCCGTCAGGCGCAGACGGTTGCAATTCGCACAAAAATGGTTGGACATGGCGCTGATGAAGCCGACCGTTCCCGCCGCATCCAGAAAGTGCCAGTAGCGCGCAGGACCCGCGCCGGCAGGAGCGTCGTTGATGTCGAGCGGCTCAAGCTCGCCCAGTCCCGCCGCGGCGGCCCCGGCATTGATGCGCGCCCGCAGCTCGTCACTCGGCACGGTGTCGCTCGCATCCCACAGCGCCGGATTGAGCGCGGGCGTATGCGGGTCCACAGTGCAATGCGAGCTCGTGTGCTCGTCGCCGATGGGCATGTATTCGATAAAGCGCAGGTGGATGGGGCGGTCGACGGTCAGCCGTGCGAGGGCCGCCACATCCTGGTTGAGCCGGCGCACTACAACGCAGTTGACCTTAACGGGCTCAAAGCCCCAAGCTAGCGCCGCGTCGATGCCAGCCATGGTCTGCTCGAGTCGACCCAGGCGCGTGATCTTTCCAAAGAGCGTAGGGTCGAGCGTATCGAGCGAAATGTTGACGCGGTTAAGCCCGGCATCTTTGAGCCGCGGCGCCAGCTTGGGCAGCAGGGCGCCATTGGTGGTGAGCGAGATGTCCTCGATCTGCGGGATCGCACGGATGTCGCGAATAAGCGGAATGATGCGGCGGCTGACCAGCGGCTCGCCGCCCGTCAGGCGCACGCGGCGAATGCCCTCCCCCGCTACCAAGCGCACAAAGCGGGCGATTTCCTCGGCGCTGAGTAGCTCGTCGTGCGCGCGGGGTGCCACGCCATCGGCCGGCATGCAGTAAATGCAGCGGAAATTGCACTTGTCGGTAACGGCAATGCGCAGGTAGTTGATATCGCGGCCAAAGCCGTCATGTTGCACGTGCCCGTCCACGCAGCCCTCCCCTCACGCGGCGTTTTATTCTTCGGAAAACATAATACCCCACGAGAGAATCACGCCGACACCCGTACGACAGGACAGGGCGCTTCGAGCAAAACGGACTTCCCAAGCCCATCCTCAGCATACAAACCATCACAACATTCGATGCTTTTCCCGTTTTTGGCAAAAAACGTCGAATGTTGTGATGGTTTGCGTGCCCACGGAACCCCGTAGAAGGACCAAAGCGCCCCTAAAGGCCGCCGTCCCAGTGCCGAATCACGAATTCTCGCAGGTCGTTTTGACGTTTCTGGAACGCTTCGCTTCGGTCGCACTTGAGACCCATAGCGAGCGCGATAGCGTTCATCGCCCGGTGCAATTGCAGCTGGTGGGCAAACTGAGTCCCGGTGAGGACGATCATCCTAAAGCCCAGCGCGCTCAGCACGGTCATACGCTCCGCATCCGACGCGCTGCGCTGTTTATCAAAATGGTCCGAGCCGTTGTATTCAATCCCCGTACCGTTTGCAGGCGCAAATACGTCGATCTCGAAATACCCGGCCTTAGCGAGATATTTGAACTCGTTGGGAACATCGACCCGATGGTTGAGCTCAACCTTGGCGTATCCCAGACCGCCCTGGGAACGTTTTGCTACGACCATGATTGCGGTGGCCGTCTCCATGGGCGACCGCGCGCCATCGTGCACACGCTTGAGCACGGCGGCCGCGCGCACAGCCCCCTGACGAGATCGGTTCTCATTGCAATAAGCGATCAAGTCGGCAACGGTATACCTCTGCCCCATCTCGATATAATCGCCTGTCGACAGATGATTCAAATGGTATCGGGCGCAGATTTCGTAGCCATATTCCAGCTGCTCGGGCTCGCTCATCCACGAACCCGCCTGGACAAAGCACATGACCTCATCAACCACTAGAAGGCCCTCTGCCACCTCGATAAGATGACCTGGAGGTACCGGCGCTCCAAACACGTGGCACCTAAATCCAGCCGGCGTCGAGCGCTCAAAATCGAAGTTGACGAGCGTATCGATATGATCGAGCTCTTCTCGTGGAATACCAAGCGAGACCAGATAATCGGCAACGATCCCGACTGCCGTCGAAGCCCTCAGCCCCTTGGCATCGAGCCCCAATTTGGGCAGGCTCGCGGTCGGCTCCGCCTCGTTGGCAAGCAAGTCCTCATCGTATAGACTGCTTGCTCGCGAGAGCGGCTCGGACGGGCGCGCCACGTTGTGGTACAGCCAGGCAGTCTTATGGGACAGGACGATCGGCAGGTCCATGAGCCCTCCAATGGAGTCGGATAACCAACCTTATTCCCCTGCCCACGGGTCCGCACACCTTCGTGCTCAAGAAAGCGATTCCACCCGGTCGAGTGGCAGAAAAACCATCACAACATTCGATGCTTTTTCCGATTTTGGCAAAAAACGTCGAATGTTGTGATGGTTTGAGGCGAGGTGAGGCGCACGGAGGGGCCAAAGCATCGTGCTTGGAGCGTGACTATTTTCGCCCCACTGCCAACACAAACCTTGACTCTTCAATCGTTATAGGGTTTTCACTACACTGGTAGCAAAATGAACCAATCCAGAAAGTACCCCACCCATGGAACACGACCTCACACGCGGCAATGTCCTCAAGACCATCGCGGTCTTTGCCCTGCCCTATATGCTCTCGTACTTTTTGCAGATGCTCTACGGCATGGCCGACCTGTACATGATGGGGCAGTTTAGCGGCGCCGCCGGCATCACCGCCGTGGGCAATGGCGCGCAGACGCTCTATATCATTACCGTGACGCTCGTGGGCCTGGCCATGGGAACGACGGTCATCGTCGGCCACGCCGTGGGCTCGCGCCGCTTCGACCGCGCCGAGACCGCCATCGGCAATACCATCACGCTCTTTATGGGCGTCTCAGTGGTACTGGCCGTCATCTTGTTTGCACTATGCCCGCAGGTTGTGGCGCTCATTGGCACGCCGCCCGAGGCGGTCGAAGGCACCGCCGCCTACCTGCGTATCTGCTTTGTCGGCATTCCGTTTATCGCCGCATACAACATTCTCTCGGCCATCTTTCGCGGCCTGGGCGATTCGCGCTCGCCCATGTACGTGATCGGCGTGGCATGCATCATTAACATCGCGCTCGATTTTCTGTTTATCGGCCACATGGGGCTCGGCCCCGTGGGCGCGGCGCTCGGCACGGTAACCGCCCAGACGGCAAGCGTTGCCCTCGCGCTCGTGTGGCTCAAGAGCCGCCGCACGAACATCCACGTTAAGCGCAGCGACCTGCGCCCCCAGCCCGAGGTTCTCGGCAGCATTCTTAAGATCGGCGTGCCCGTGGCCGTGCAGGACGGCTGCATTCAGGTGGCGTTTATGTTTATCACCGTCATCGCCAACCATCGCGGCCTGGTCGACGCCGCCGCCGTGGGCCTGGTCGAGAAGATGATCAGCTTTTTGTTCATTGTGCCGAGCTCCATGGGTGCCACCGTCAGCGCGCTCACGGCGCAAAACGCCGGCGCGGGCAAGGGCGACCGCGCACGTCAGGTGCTCAAAGACGCCATGACAATCTCGGTAGTGTATGGCTGCCTGATCACAGCGCTGATGTGGCTGGGGGCCCCGGCGTTTATCGGCTTTTTTGCCAAGGACGCCGCGGTGGTCGCCGCCGGCACCGGCTATATGCGCAGCTACATTTTCGACGCGATTTTTGCCGGCATCCACATTTGCTTTAGCGGCTTTTTCGCTGCATACGGCAAGAGCTACATCGGCTTTGCGCACAACGTGCTGGCCGTGGCGCTCATTCGCGTGCCCGGCGCGTGGCTGCTGTCGAACGCCTATTCCGATACATTGTTTCCCATGGGTATCGCCTCGCCGTGCGGATCAATTCTATCGGTGGTTATTTGCGTGATGGCATTTACCGTGCTCAACCGCCGCGGAGCTTTTGACAAACTGATGGCGTAGCGGATCGCTCGCGTCGTACGGCTTCGGCGCCCCTTTCCCGCCCATTGAAAGGAGCGGTCCTATGACCGACTCGCCAACTGAACATACCGAGGGCCTGCTCCGCATTGGCGAGGTGGCACGCCTGTTTAACCTGAGCGTGGGAACGCTACGTCATTACGAGCAGATCGGCTT
>USIL01000041.1:0-8189 GCA_900554655.1 uncultured Collinsella sp. | reverse complement strand
TGCCCGATAAAAAGCTGACCGAGGAGTTGCTCAATGAGCTTCTCGATGCGCCGAACATCGATGACTATATCAAAGAACACGACTTTGCCGCTCCGTCGCTTTCGAACTACCTGAAGCAGCTACTGCAGGAAAAGGGCTTGGAGCGCTCGCGCGTGGTTCGTATGGCCGATCTCAATGAGACCTTTGGGTATCAGATCTTTACCGGTGCGCGGCATCCGAGCCGCAATAAGGTGCTGCAGATTGCCTTTGCGATGGCGCTGACGCTCAAAGAGACCAACCGTGCGCTGACGGCTGCCGGGGTAAGCGTCCCTAACTGCAAGGACCGCCGCGATGCGATTATCATCTTTTGTATCGATCGCGGGTGCAGCCTCCAAAAGGTCAACGAGGAGCTGTATCGCTTTGGCGAGGAGACGGTGAGTTAGCGGTTGATATCTGAGCTGGCGGAGCTGCCGAACAACGACGCAAACGAACGGGGCGCGGATGCCATGGGGTGTCTGCGCCCTGCGCTATGATGGAGGCTATGGATACTCAGACCCCAACATATTCCGATGACGAGCTGACCGCAGCGCTTGTCGAGCACCTGGCGTCGCTCGATCGCGACGACAGCTATCGCGTGGAGCGTGTACTTAAGCGCTCGTCCGTTGAAACAACCGAGCTCGTGTACTTTGAAGGAACCGGCGGTGGTTCGCTCGGCCCCTTTGTCCGTAAACGCATCGATGCTTCGGCTCAAATCGGCGGGGCATACGGGCGTCTGTTTGCCGCTCAGCGGGCAGGCAGGCGTTTTGAGCACCTGCCCAGAATCGTCGATTGTCGTCGTGTGGGCGACGAGCTCAACGTGGTTATGGAATACATCGAAGGGGAGACGCTCAGGGCGCTGGTGTACCGTCTGGGAGCCACCCCCGATTATGCGCGTGAATTGTATCCTGCCCTATGCGATGCCGTGGGCGGGCTCCACGCCGGTTTTGCAATGGCGGGGGAGACGTCGGCGCCGGTGATCCATCGCGACCTCAAGCCGTCGAATATCATCGTGACAGGTGCCAACTATACGCCTGATGACGGCCTGATGTTTTCATCGCTGGTGATTATCGACTTGGGGATCGCGCGCGTATGGCGCGATGGCGCCGATACCGATACCGTCAAGTTTGGGACACGGCCCTATGCGCCGCCCGAGCAGTATGGGTTTGGGCAGACGAGTGTGCGAAGCGACGTCTACGCACTCGGCGCCCTGTTGTTCTTCTGCTTGACGGGAGTCGACCCTAAACCAGGGCTTGACATGCGCGAGCAATGCGAGGCGCGTGGCATTCCCACTCCACTGGCCGATGTCATCTGCATGTCGATGGCGCTCGACCCGGCCAAGCGTTTTGCGAGTGCGGAAGCGTTGGGACGGGCGACGCGCGCGGCATACGACCTGATTCACCCCGTGCGGCCTCCTGCGCCTGCGCTTGTCCATACTCCGGTCTTGGAGACGGGGTTGACGCCCCAAGGGCTCCGAAACCCCGCAGAGCTTCCTAGGCCTGCCACCTCCGCTGCATGCGGTCTGCTCTCTCGTGTTCCGGAGTCTCTGGGGCGCATTTGGAATACGCTCGTCTGCTTCTCGCTGCTTGTGTTCTTTGCCGGAAGTCACTTTGCCGTCTTTCACCCCACCGGAGCAAACCAAAGCTACCCGACGTGGTTTCT
Organism: uncultured Collinsella sp.; assembly: GCA_900554655.1. Lineage (GTDB taxonomy): Bacteria > Actinomycetota > Coriobacteriia > Coriobacteriales > Coriobacteriaceae > Collinsella. The sequence continues at coordinate 6,512 of USIL01000041.1, read as the reverse complement.
CATAATCGAGTATTTTTTCTTTGTCGATGGCCTTATGGTGCTTATGCATTTTGCGCTGCTCGATAAGCGCCGTCTTCGTCGGCGATTCGCACTGCTCGACAGCTATCGCGGCAAGAAACTCGCGAAATTCTGGTTCAAGGCATTGGGTGTGCTGCTCCTATGCATGATCGTCATAGTCGCGGTTGCCAATGCGACCGGCGTCGTCGATACCTCCGCTACCTAAAAGAAAAGGGCCCCGTTGGGGCCCTTTGCAGTTGCACTTAGATGCGGTTCATCTGAGCGGCGACTTTGTTGTACCAGTCCTGCCACGTGGGCGGGCAGTACTTTTTGGCCGCAGCCGGGGTAAGGGTGGAGCCGTAGTTGGCGCCCAGATAGGCAACGTGAGCGGAGATGCCCTCGCTCCAGCTGCCAAAGCTGCGCCAACCGCCGCCACGTGCACTCCAGCCCCAGGCGTTGTAAGAATTGGCGCAATAAGCACCCTTGGTGCTCTCGATGCAGGCGATGGCGGGGGACCAACGGGGGTCGACACCGGTATTCCAAGCGGCGACGGCAAAGTTGTAGCCCTGGCCTGCCATGGGGGAGCCGGCGAGATAATTGTCAATGCGGCTCGTCCACTCATTAATGAACGAATCGTAATCGGAGCTACCGGTATTGGCGTTGTTCACCGTGGTGTCGATGGTGGTGTTGGTGTTGGTGGCCTGGCTGCTGGAATTGCTGCCGCTTACGCCCTCGCCCGAGAGCTTCTCGGCGGCAGCGGCTTTATCGGCCTCAAGCTTGGCAAGCTCGGCGGCATTTTCCTGCTCGGCTTTTGCCTGTGCCTCGCTGCGGAGCTGCTGGGCCTGCGCCAGCGCATCCTCGGCGTTTTTCTGCTCTGCCTCAAGCTGAGACTTGGCTTGCTGGAGCTCGGCCTTGTTCTGCTCGAGTTCGGTTTGCATGTTATTGAGCTCTTCGATCTCGTCGACGCTCGAGCTCGTGATCTGGTTGGTGTATTTGCAGGTCGTGATGAACTCACCCAGGCTCTGCGCGTTGACCAGGAAGCTCACGATGGGATTGGTGCCCTTCTGATACTTGTACAGATCGCGCATGGCGGAGCTTGCCTTGGCCTGCTGCTCGGGAAGCTTAGCCTCGATTTCCTCGATGCTTGCCTCATTGGAGTCAATCTGCTTTTGCAGGTCATCGAGTTTGGTGCGGGCGTCGTTGTAGGCGCTCGTGGCGGCTTCGATCTTCTGCTGGGCTGCGGAAAGCTGGTCCTGCGTTGCCTGCGAGGCGGCATACGCCGCAACGGGGGAGAGCATCGGCGAGGCCGTCAGCGCAACGGCGAGCGCGGCGCTCGTGATGATACGAGCCGGCTTCGACGCAATGAGCGCTGCGGTGCGATGATTCGAATGCTGCATCCAGTCCCTCTGCAATCAATCGTAGGTTATGGTTCGAACGGTATTCTACTACTGCTTTCGACCTCAACTTGAACCTTAAAGGTTCCAAAGGGTCAAGTTGAACTTGAGGCTTTGGCTTTGACCTGCAGTTATGATGAATTGTTGAGAAACCATAGAGTTCAACTTTAACGTTACGGGGGCCTGTTTAAGAGGAGCTTTGGGCTGTAAAAGCTATCTCAACGTGGGGTTTTACAACTACAGCGTGCCCTCCTGGCGAGCCTGCTCAATCTCTTCGAGCGCCTCGGCGGGGGTGAACGAGCAAGTGCCGTCGCCGAGCTTGACCACCTGGATTTCGTCGCCGGTATGGACCTCTCCGCCCTTTAGCACCACGCCAAAAACGCCCTCGTGGGGAAAGATGCAGTCGCCGGCGAGATAGTAGATGGCACAGCGGGTGTGGCAGACCTTACCGATCTGACTGATTTCGACCAGGACATCGTTGCCAATCTTGAGCTGCGTTCCCAGGGGGAGCGAGAGTAGATTGATGCCTTGCGTGGTGAAGTTCTCTCCAAAGTCACCCTCGTGTACGTCGAGCCCGCGTGCCTGCGCCGTCTGGATGGACTCCGCGGCTAAAAAAGAGACCTGGCGGTGCCAATGTCCGGCGTGCGCATCGGTAGCGAGGCCAAATTGCTCGATGACGGTGTCGCGTCCATCGGCGACGGGCGACTTGCGAGTGCCTTTGTGCTCCGACGTGTTGATTGAGACGATACGGGCAGGCCCGTTGTAAGCATCGTTTGCGGTGCGTAGGGGAACTGCCGTCTGGGCACGATCCGCAAGTTCGCGCTTGGCGGCGTCAATGATGGGGTTGTTGATCGGATGAGCCTGGGGCACGGTGCACCTTTCGACGGGGCGGGCAACATGTTGAATCCTACAACAATGGTAGGTTCATTGCCCATTGTCATACAACGGTGAGCGCCGTCTTCGTGCTGGACGATTACGTCGATTGCCATAGATACGGTGGAGCTTTGGGCGCCGGCGGCTTGGCACGCTAGAATAAATCAGTTGCGCAAAGACCGCCCGTTGTGTGGGCAGTTCATGATAGGAAGTTTCCATGGCATTGCAATTTACAGAGCGCGAGTTCATTCCCGTGCTGCTTGGTGGCGACATCAACGCCTATTCGGTGGCGCGCGCCTTCTACGAGGAGTACCAGGTCAAGAGTCTGGTCTTTGGCAAGTATCAGACGGGTCCCGCGTACCGCAGCCAGATTATCGACTACACGCCCAACGTGGATATCGACACCATGCCCGTGATGCTCAAAACCGTCAACGGCATTGCCCAAGCGCATGCCGACAAGACTATTGTCCTTGTGGGCTGCGGCGACAACTATGTCGCTCTCGTGGCTCAAGCCAAGGATGCTCATGAGCTGGCGGATAACATCGTCGCTCCCTACGCGCCCTACAGCATGCTCGAGCAGTGCCAGAAGAAGGAGATCTTCTACGAGCTGTGCGAGAAGCATGGCGTGCCCTATCCGCACACGTTTACCTTTACCAAGGCGATGCTCAATGCCCAGGGTGAGGCGCCTGCCGAAGTGCTCGACCAGATTGATTTTCCTTACCCGATGATTCTGAAGCCTTCTGACGGCATCATGTGGTGGCAGCATGAGTTCGAGGGCCAGAAGAAGGCCTATGAGATTGCCGACCGCGCCGAGCTGGAACAGGTCATTCGCGACTCGTATGCCAGCGGCTACACCGACGACCTGATCTTGCAGGATCGCGTGCCCGGCAACGACGAGTACATGCTCGTGCTCACCAGCTATTCCGACCGCAACGGTAAGGTCCGCATGATGTGCCTGGGCCATGTGCTGCTCGAGGAGCATCAGCCCCACGGTGTCGGCAACCATGCCTGTATCATTACCGAGCCCAACGACGAGCTCATGGGCGGCGTGCGTAAGTTGCTCGAGGACCTTCACTTTGTGGGCTATTCCAACTTTGACGTAAAGTACGACGAGCGCGACGGCTCGTTTAAGTTCTTCGATTTCAACACGCGCCAGGGCCGCAGCAACTACTACGTTACCAACAGCGGCTTTAACGTTGCCAAGTATGTGGTGGACGAGTATGTGTTCAACCGTCCGTTTGAGCCGGAGTTTGTGACGGCTCAGGACGAGGCCCTGTGGATGGTCGTCCCCATGGGCGTCGTCGACAAGTACGTCAAGGATCCCGAGCTGCGCGCTAAGGTGCATCGCCTGGACAAGGAAGGCAAGGGCGCCGACCCTTCGTTTATGAAGGGCGACTTTGTCTTTAACCGCTGGCTGCGCATGTGGCACACCAAGCTGCGCCACTTTAAGCTGTTCAAGACGTATTACAAGTAGATGAGCGCGGCGCCCGTCCGGTTTGCATCGGGCGGGCGCGGGTATGATACGCGCAATTGCGCAAGCGTCACCAAGGAGGCGGCGATGGAAAAGCTGGGAGTTATCGGCGGCATGGGCGCCGAGGCCACGTCGTATTACTACGACCAGGTGGTGCGTCATACGGCTGCTGCCTGCGATCAGGAACATATCGACATGGTGGTACTCTCCAAGTCGACCATGCCCGACCGCACGCTGGCCATTAAGACCGGCGAGCATGCCAAACTGCTGGCGACCATGAAAGAGTGCGCCCAGGCACTCGAGTCGCTGGGCTGTGCACACATTGCCATTCCCTGCAACACGTCACACTACTTCTATGACCAGATCCAGTCGTTTACGAAGGTGCCGATTATCCATATGCCGCGTGAGTCGGTGCGCTATGCTCTGGCCGGTGCGGTGATGGGGGAGTGCGAGTTCGACCCCAACCTGAGTATGCCGGCCGAGCCGGTGCATAAGATCGGCATCATGGGCACCGATGGCACCGTGGGCGCGGGCGTCTACGGCCGCGAATGTAAGGCTGCGGGTGTTGAGGTCGTCTATCCCAGCGAGAAACGTCAGAACGATGTGATGTCGCTTATCTACGATGATGTGAAGGCCGGACGTGAGCCCGATATGGATAAGTTCGACCGCGTGATGTGGGAGTTCGCCCGTAGCGGCTGCGACCGCGTCATTCTGGCCTGCACCGAGCTCTCGGTGCTGCAGAAGTACCGAGAGATGCCCGAGATCACCCTCGACGCCATGGATGTCCTGGTGCGCGAATCCATCATCCGTAGCGGCGCTCCCTACCGCCTCTAGCTTCCGACCTGTCAAAAAGGGACAGGTTAATTTTGGTAGGTTTTATCTGGTGAAACAGTAAGGCCTCGGCTCGTTTGGTGCGAGCCGAGGCCTTTTGCGTTGGGCGGTTGCTGTCAGTGGTGAACTAGAACAGGAAGCCGATGGCGATGAGGGCGATGCTGACGATGAGCACGGCGATGTCTAGGCCCTTGATGGGGTAGCGCTTGTACGAGCTGGCGCGCGTACGCAGATAGAAGCCGCGCTGTTCTGCCGCCAAGGCTGTGGCATCGGTCTTGCCCACGCTCGAGATGAGCAGCGGCACGCACAGTGGCAGCATGAGCTTAAGCTTCTTGATGGGGTTCTTGGTGTCGTACTCGACGCCGCGTGCGGTCTGCGCCTCCATGATGGCGTTCATCTCTTGACCAAACACCGGCACGAAGCGCAGCGCCGTGGTAAAAGTGAAAGCATAGCGATACGGCACGTGCAGCACCTCGACGCAGGCGTTGGCAAGGTCGTTGAGCTTGGTCACCGTGAGCATGAGGATGAGTGGTAACGCCACACCCAGCAGGCGCAGGCAGGCCTTCGATCCTGTGATGAGGCCCGTGTCGGTGATAAAGCCCCACACCACGTTGCCATCGCGCATAAAGGCCAGCTGGAGCACCAGCATGATAAGCGCGAGCGGAATCAGCAACTTGAGCAGCGAGAACAGACGGTCGACGACGCCGGCATAGGCACCCAGTGCAAGGGTGAGTGCCAAAAAGCCCAGCAGCGCCACGTAGGTGTCGGACAAGAAGATGCCGACGATGATGGCGGCGGCGAGGCCCAGTTTGACGACGGGGTTCAGGCGATGCAGCAGCGTGTCACCCGGCATGTAGTCGATGACGTTAACCACGGTGGACCATCTCCTTGGTAATTCGAACGACATCGGAGACCTCGCTCACCTGCGCAAAAGCGGTCGAGACGGAAGATGCCAGACGGCGCGAGAGCTCAATAACCTGGGGAGGCTCCACGTAGGCACGCCGCATGAGATCGATGTTCGAGAATAGCTCGTGCGTGCGGCCGCGGTCGAGGATGCGACCGTCGGCCATTACCACAATGCGCTCGGCAAAATCCGAGACGACTTCCATATCGTGGCAGACCATGATAACGGCGCAACCGCGCTCGGCCATGGTGCGCACCGTTTCCATGACGGTCATGCACTCGCGGTAATCAAGGCCGCTCGTGGGCTCGTCGAGCACGACGATCTTGGGCTCAACCACTACGACGGAGGCAAGCGCCACCATTTGTCGCTGACCGCGCGAGAGCGAGAAGGGCGCCTCGTCGGCCGGCAAGCCAAAGCGGTCGATGACGAGCTGGGCGCGACGCAGCGCCTCGGCACGGTCGATGCCGGCAAGCTCCAGGCCAAAGGCGACCTCGTCGAGCACGGTGTCCTTGCAGATCTGGCGGTCGGGGTTTTGGAAGAGGGTTGCGACCTCGCGGGCAATGCGGCTCGTGGGGACGGCTGCGGTATCCAGTCCCGTGACGCGCACGCTGCCCGAGGCGGGCTTGAGCAGACCCGTGAGCAGCTTGGTGAGCGTGGTCTTGCCGGCACCGTTCTGGCCGACGATGCCCACGAGCTCGCCGGGATAGAGCGTCAGGCTAAGGTCGTGTACGGCGGCGCCGCCATTGGGATAGGCAAACTCAACATGGTCAAAGGTGAGTACGGGTTCTGCGTCCTTGGCATGAGGGCGCAACGACGGCGCATGCGGGGAACCGGCAGGCGCTTGGGCTTCGATGGCCGCGTGTGCGGGGTCGACGATGCCCGAAATCAGGCGCTCGGCCTCATCGACATCCAAGCAGGGGGTACCGCTTACCAGGCCATCGGCCTCGAGGCTATTGAAGATACGCGTGACGCGAGGGCAGTCGACGCCGATGGCACGGAGCTCGTCGGTATGCGCGAAGACCTCGTGTGGCTCGCCCTGCAG
>USIL01000040.1:0-8200 GCA_900554655.1 uncultured Collinsella sp. | reverse complement strand
CCCCATGCCCGAGCACTACCGCGACGAGCCGCAGATCTGCGCCACCGTCACCACGCTCGAGGCTGCCGAGGCAGCCCGCGCGGAGGGTGCAACGCGCATCTACATGACCACCGACGCACTCGATGCGGCCGAGCTCTCCCCCGCCGATGCGCTTGAGCAGGGCATCGTACCCGTACTCGACGAGGTCTGCCGTGCCGTTGACCACGCACGCGTTGACCCGTGGGTTGTTGCCGGCGCTACGGTCGCTATTGGCAACATCTCTGAGCTTGCCCTGGCCGCCCAGGTTGGCGCCACGGCGGAGGTCCGCTCTTGCCTGCCCGTGCACAACACACCTTGCATGGAGGCACTTGCCGAGCGCGGAGCCGGGGCGTTTTGGCTCTCGCCCGAGATAACGCTCGACGAGATCGTCTCGCTTGGCACCTCCGCGTCCGCAGTCCTGGGCATCACTGTGTTCGGCCGCCCGCGCGTTATGACGAGCGAGCACTGCATCCTGCAGGTGGCCAATGGCTGCATCCACGATTGCGCCAACTGCCGCCTGCGTGCCCGCAAGCTCTCGCTCAAGAATATCGACGGAAAGGTCATGCCGGTGCGTACCGACATCCACGGCCGCTCACGCTTGTACGACGCCTACCCCATCGACCTCACGCCGCAAGTTCCGCAGCTGCTCGATGCCGGCGTGCGCCGTCTTATGGTCGACGGAACCTTGCTCGAGGCCGATGAGATTGGCCGTGCCGTCGCTCGCGTCCGTCGCGCCGTCGAGGCGGCTCAAGCCGGCCGTAAGCCCGCCGCCCGTCTGCGCGGGGCAACCTCGGGCTGCATGTTTGTGGGAATTAGCTAACCGAAAGGCTTACACGTGAACGAAGAACCTCAAGTCCTCTACTGCGACGCCTGGCTCATGGCCATCGACAAGCCCGCCGGCATGATCGTCCACGGCGACGGCACCGGCGAGCGCACGCTCACCGACTACGCCAGCGATCTGTTGCTGGCGATGGGCGACGGCTTTGCCGCGACCGACATGCAGCCGCTCAACCGCCTGGACCGCAACACCACCGGCGTGGTGCTGTTCTCACTCGACAAGCAGACGCAGCCCGCCTTTGACCAGATGATCATCGACCACGCGTTCGAAAAGCACTACCTGGCGCTCGCCGAGGGCAAGATCGACTGGAACGAAAAGCTCATCGACAAGCCCATCGCCCGCGACCGCCACGACAGCCGCAAGATGCGCGTCGGCGCCAGCGGCAAGCCGTCTCAAACGCGCGTGAAGGTGCTCAAACGTCTTAAGAGCCGCCGTGGCCTGCCCACGCGCTCGTATATCGATGTCGAGTTGCTCACCGGCCGCAAGCACCAGATCCGCGTACATCTGGCCAGCGAGCGCCATCCCCTGGTGGGCGATGACCTGTACGGAACGCCGCGTCCCTGCGGCCTGATGCTCCACGCCCACAGCGTGTCCTTCACGCATCCCGTAACCGGCGAGCACATCCACATCGAAGCCCCCTGCCCCTGGGAGCCCTAAAACCTGCCGAAAAGGGACAGGTTTATTTTGGCAGGTTTTATCTGGGCAAACGTCAAACCACCACAAAGGTTCCTGCCCCTTTGTGATGGTTTTGGCCTTAGCCTGCCCCCTGCTGTTAGACCGTGATGACGTTGTCCATTGCCCGGTACTTGGCGGGGACCTCGCCTGCGGTAATAATCGTTGCGTCGCGGAAGTCCGCGAACTTGACGGGCGCCACCATGCCAAATTTACTGGCGTCCGAGATTACGAAGCGTTTGGCGGTATGGCGCATCGAGATACGCTTGACCTGTGCTTCCTCGATATCCGGTGTGGTGAGACCTTGCTCGGCGGCAATGCCGTTAGAGCCCCAAAAGCCACAGTTGAAGTTGTAGCGGTCTAAGGTTGCCAAGGCATCGGGGCCAACGAGCGCCTCGGTCTCGGGTTTGAGCTCGCCGCCCAGCACCACGGTACGCATGCCGCGCAAAGCAAGGTGCTGAGCATGGAGCACGGAATCGGTCACATAGGTGACGCCGTCGAGACGCGGAAGATGCTCGATGAGCTTGAGGGTCGTTGAGCCCGAATCGATATACACAAAGCTATCGGGCTCCACCAGGGCCGCGGCACGAGCACAGATGCGCTCCTTGTCGTCGTTATGGAGATCACTGCGCTCACTGATCGTTAGGTCGCGCGTCACGTGCGCGCGCTCAAGACTTGTCGCGCCACCGTGCACCTTGGCGATGCGGTGCGCTCGGTCGAGCGTCTGTAGGTCGCGTCGAATGGTAGAGGCCGTCACGCCCAGGGCCTCGGCAAGTTCCGGCACGGTAACCGAGCCGGCCTGCTGCACCATCGACACGATCGCATTGAGCCTATCTTCCGCAAGCATCGCTTACTCCTCCTCGGGGTAGACGACTCCCCAATCGGCGCGGAGCTTGGTCATGAGCTCCATCACATCAGAAGCATAATCCAGAAGCTCACGCTTGGAATCGTCGCCGGCGACGGCCTGCTCGAGGTCAGCCATCTCGTAGCACAGGGCATAAGCCTCGGTGCCAGCGTGGACCTCCTCACGGCGACCGTCCGCAGTCCACACGATGGTCGCATGGTCGGCGCGCGGATACTCGTTGACCTCGATATAGCACTTGTCGAAGCTAATGACCGAACGCTTGGGCTGCTTGGAGTGGAGCGTGAGGCTCACCACGCCCAGCTGCTGTTCGGCATTACGGCAGACGATGCCGCCTGCAACGTCCACGCCGGTCTTGCAGGTGTTACCCAGAGACACGACCTCGACGGGCTGGCTCGCCATAAACAGGCGCATGACGGACAGGGCGTATACGCCAATATCGAGCATGGCACCGCCGGCGAGGTTGCGATTGTAGAAACGGTTGGTCAGGTCGCCGTACTCCTTGTAGCTACCAAAGTTGAGCTGAGCGAGGTTCATGCGGCCAAACTCGCCGGCATCCATGCGGCGGCGCAGCTCTTGATACAAGGGCATGTGGAGCACCGTGGTAGCGTCCATAAGAACCACGTTGTGTTCGGCGGCAATGGCGCGGGCCTCTTCGAGCTCGGCGGAGTTGAGCGTGATGGCCTTCTCGCAGAGAACGTGCTTGCCGGCCGCCAGGGCGGCGCGCAGATAGGTGATATGGGTGTTGTGCGGGGTGGTGATGTAGACGGCGTCGATGTCAGGATCGGCGTAGAGATCCTCAACCGTGTCATAGACCTTCTCAACGCCATACTGTTCTGCAAAAGCCTGAGCCTTGGACAACGTGCGGTTGGCAACGCCCGCGAGCTTTCGGCCGGCAAGGGCAAGGGACTGAGCCATCTGGTTGGCAATAACGCCGCAACCGATCACAGCCCAACGGAGCTCGGGAGCCGTAAAAATATCGTTGGGGAATCGCTTGTCCTGGACCGAGGCAAATGCCGCCTTAGCGGCTGCTTCGGCGTCGAGCGGAGCCTGTTTGGAATCTGCCATTATGTGCCTCCTGAGGTATCGGAAGTCCTTCATTTCTAACAACCCTATATTCGCACAATTGCGCGCGTATCTGCTCGTGTTTGCGTGCTTATTTGCTTATCGGTCATTATTTAGCCATAGTTGGCAGATGTTTGCGCGGTTATGCGCATTATCGCGCAAGGCTATGCGCGTAAATGCGCATGCGACGATCCTTATGAAACATAAAAGGGCGGAACACCATAGCCATAAAAGACAGAGTAGGCTGTATTACTCCACCCCTCTGGGGGGCGCAGCCATCAAAGGACTGTTCCAAACTGCCGGCAGATAGGGACTTCCCTAACTGCCGGCACATAGGGAACGTCCCAAGCTACCGGCGTTTCAACGGCACTCATTTAAGCCTGTCCCCAATGAATGCCAAGCGACGACGACTCATTTAAGTCTGTCTCCAATGAGTAGGGATAGAAAAAGGCCCGGGTGCCTTGGGGCATCCGGGCCTTTGCTAGCAACTTGATGTTGCGGGCAGCTTAGAACTTGTGGCCGCACTTCTTGCAGACGCGCAGCTTGTTCTTGCCGTCCTTCTCGTGACCGACGCGGGTAACCTTACCGCACTCGGGGCAAACGAGATTGACGTTGGAGGCGTCGATAGGAGCCTCCTGCGAAACGATGCCGCCCTGCTGGTTGGCAGCGTTGGGCTTGACGGCCTTCTTGACGACCGAAACGCCCTCGACAACGACCTTGTTCTCGGCGGGGAGAGCACGCAGGACAACGCCCTGCTTGCCGCGATCCTTACCAGAGAGAACCTGGACCTTATCGCCCTTCTTGATATACATATATCTCCCCTAACTACAGGGTCTCGGGAGCGAGCGAGACGATCTTCATGTACTTCTTGTCACGAAGCTCGCGAGCGACGGGCCCGAAGATACGGGTGCCGACGGGCGAACCATCGTTGTTGATGACAACGCAGGCGTTCTCATCAAAGCGAATGTAGGAGCCATCCTTGCGGCGGATCTCCTTAACGGTGCGAACGACGACGCAACGGACAACGTCCTTCTTCTTGACGTTGGCGCCAGGGGTAGCCTCCTGGACAGCACCGATGAACACATCGCCGATGCCTGCATAACGACGCTTGGAACCGCCAAGCACCTTGATGCAGCGAATCTTGCGAGCGCCGGAGTTGTCGGCGACGTTCAGCATGGTTTGCATCTGAATCATGGTAGATGTTCCTCCGAACTAAGAACCGAAGAGAGGTGCGCAGCCTTTATACGGCCCGTGGTATGCAAGCCAGGCATACGCACATCTTCGGAAACGTACAAGTCGTAAGAGCGACTGCTTATTTAGCGCGCTCGACGACCTCGATGAGGCGCCAACGCTTCATCTTGGACATAGGACGGGTCTCCATAACGCGGACGGTATCGCCCACGCCAGCCGTGCACTCCTCGTCGTGAGCGTGCAGCTTCTTGGAGCTGGTCATCATCTTGCCGTACTTGGGGTGACGCTTGCGCTCGGTGATGGTGACAACAATGGTCTTGGCACCGGAGACGGAGGTAACGACACCCGTACGGACCTTACGCGAGTTACGCGAATCAGTCATGTTCTCTCCTTAGGTCCTACTCGGCGACAGCGGACTTCTCCGCTGCGATCTCGCGGGCGCGCTGCTCCGTGAGGACGCGAGCGATGTCCTTCTTCACGGTGTTGACGCGAGCGGTGTTGTCCAGCTGGCTGGTGGCCATCTGGAAACGAAGGTTAAAGAGCTCGGCGCGCATTTCCTTCAGCTTCTCAACGAGCTGAGCGTCCGAGAGCTCACGAATCTCTGCGGGCTTCATTAGTTCTCCTCCTTGGCGGCGGCGGCGTCCTCAGCAGCCCACTTGGCCTCGAGAGCGGCCTCCTCAGCCATCTCCTTCTCGATGCGCTGCTCAGCGTTCTTAGCAGCAACAATCTTGGTCTTGATGGGGAGCTTGTGCTGCGCAAGACGCAGAGCCTCGCGAGCGACCTCCTCGGGAACACCCTTGACCTCGAACATGATGCGGCCGGGCTTGACGACGGCCACCCACTCCTCGGGGTTACCCTTACCAGAACCCATGCGAGTCTCGGCAGGCTTCTTGGTGATGGGCTTATCGGGGAAGATCGTGATGTAGACACGACCGCCACGCTTCATGTAGCGGGTCATGGCAATACGAGCGGCCTCGATCTGACGGTTGGTGATCCAATGGGCCTCGAGAGCCTGGATACCAAACTCGCCGAAATGCAGCTCGGTATTACCCTTGGCCTGGCCCTTCATGGAGCCACGCTGCACCTTGCGGTGAAGAATACGCTTAGGGGCAAGCACTACTGACCCCTCCTCTCGGAGTTACGACGACGAGGACGGGAAGAGCCCTCGAGTGCAGGGTTGGGAACAGGCTGGCCCGGGAGCTTCTCGCCCAGGTAGATCCAGACCTTCACGCCGCAAGCGCCCATTGTGGTGCTGGCGACAGCCGTGCCGTAGTCGATCTTGGCACGGAGGGTGTGCAGAGGCACGCGACCCTCGCGGTACCACTCACGACGGCCCATCTCGGCACCGCCGAGACGACCGGAGCACTGGATACGGATGCCCTTAGCGCCGGCCTTGCGGGCAGACTGGACAGCCTTGCGCATAGCGCGACGGAAGGCAACGCGGCCCTCGAGCTGCTCGGCGATAGACTGAGCAACGAGGTTGGCGTCGAGCTCGGGGCGCTTGATCTCGACAACGTCGACGGAGAGCTGGCCCTTGGAGACGCCAGCGACCTTCTCGAGCTCGGTGCGGAGGGTATCGATCTCGGCACCCTTCTTACCGATGACAACGCCGGGGCGAGCGGTGAGGATGATGACCTTCACCTTGTCGCCAGCGCGCTCGATCTCGACGCGGGAGACAGCTGCGCGGGAAAGACGCTTCTCGAGGTACTTGCGGATCTCGAGATCGTTACCGAGGGTCTTAGCGTAATCCTTCTCTGCGAACCAGCGGGAGCGCCAGTTCTCGGTGATGCCAAGACGGAAGCCGGTGGGGTAGACTTTCTGACCCATACAGCTTTACGCCTCCTTTCGAGGAGCAACGACGACGGTGATGTGGGAAGTACGCTTCAGAATGCGAGAAGCGGAACCCTTGGCGCGGGGACGGATGCGCTTAAGCGTCGGACCCTCGTCAACATAGGCAGCGGCGACAACCAGGTTGTCGGCACGCAGACCGTTGTTGTTCTCGGCGTTCGCAACGGCGGAACGGAGAACCTTCTCGACATCCACGGCGACGGCGCGGTCGCAGAAGTGGAGGATGTCGAAGGCCTGAGCGACAGGCTTGCGGCGGATCAGATCGACCACCAGGCGGGCCTTGCTGGGGGAAACACGCACGTACTTAGCGACGGCGCGAACCTCGGTGGCCTCAGTTTCAATAGACTTAGTTGCCATTTACGGTTAACCCCCTATTTGGCCTTGTGGCCACGGAACGTACGAGTCGGCGCGAACTCGCCGAGCTTGTGACCAACCATGGACTCGGTAACATACACGGGCACATGCTTGCGGCCGTCGTGGACGGCGATGGTGTGACCAACCATCTCGGGGAAGATGGTGGACGCGCGGGACCAGGTCTTCACGACGTCCTTCTTGCCAGCCTCGTTCATCGCGGTGATACGCGAGAGAAGGCGAGTCTCCACGAACGGGCCCTTTTTGAGACTTCTGCTCATAAGTGCTTTCTCCTAAAACTCGGTATCCGAAATTACTTCTTACGGCGACGAATGATGTGCTGGTTCGAGACCTTCTTCTTCTTGCGCGTACGAAGGCCCTTCGTCGGCTTACCCCAGGGGGTAACGGAGGGACGACCAGAGGTGTGGTTCTTGCCCTCGCCACCGCCGTGCGGGTGGTCAACAGGGTTCATGACGGTACCGCGGACGGTCGGTCGCACGTTCATGTGACGCTTGCGGCCGGCCTTGCCGATGACGATGTTGGAGTGATCGGCGTTGCCGACCTCACCGACGGTGGCGCGGCAGGTAACGAGGATGCGGCGCATCTCGGAGGAAGGCATACGGACGATAGCGTACTTGCCCTCCTTACCCATCAGCTGGCAGGAGTTACCGGCGGAACGGGCGATAGCAGCGCCCTTGCCCGGCTGGAACTCGACGGCGTGGATGAGCGTACCGACGGGGATGTCGGCGAGGGGCAGAGCGTTGCCCGGCTTGATGTCGGCGTCAGAACCGGACATGATGGTCTGACCGACCTCGAGACCCTTGGGGGCCAGGATGTAGCGCTTCTCACCGTCAGCGTAGTGCAGCAGAGCGATGCGAGCGGAACGGTTCGGATCGTACTCGATCGTGGCAACCTTGGCGGGCACGCCGTCCTTGTTGCGCTTGAAGTCGATCACGCGATAACGACGCTTCACGCCGCCGCCCTGGTGGCGGGTGGTGATGCGGCCGTTGTTGTTACGACCGGCCTTCTTGGGCAGGGGCTCGAGAAGAGACTTCTCGGGCTTGGTGCAGGTGATCTCGGAGAAGTCGGAGATCGTCTGCCAACGCCTACCAGCGGAGGTCGGCTTAAGGTGCTTTACAGCCATTACAATCCCTTTCAATAGGAATCCGTTAGCCATCGCAGACAGGGATTCGAGGTTCTGCCTCGGGTGCGATGACACCGGACGTATACACGGTTCCGGGCGTGTCCATTTTATACGCCCAAAACCTTGAGCTCCCGCCTCCCCTATTTGGGAGGCATGAGCTCACTCAACAGCAGCGAGTCTTAGGCCTGGTTGCCAAAGACCTCGATGGTGT
>USIL01000039.1:0-8267 GCA_900554655.1 uncultured Collinsella sp. | reverse complement strand
GATTACGCCAAACAATTTGAACTTAGTTAAAGCCTTGAAGCTGTCGGGGAACCCGCTGATACCCTGATAGCTCTCGGTGGAGCTGAGCGTCGAGATCAGCAGCGCCACACCGGCATACAGGAAACTACCGCCCAACGTGACCACCATGGCCTGTACGCGGCAATAGGCGATGAAAAAGCCTGCCCTGTTGAGTTTGATTCGCATTCCTCCCCTCTGTGCGATTCAACGGTGTACTTCGGGAACAGGCCCGCTGGCAACTAACTGCCAGCGGGCCTGTTCCTGTTTCGGTGAGGATTCAGCCTCACCGTCTATGTTGTGTGAAGGCGCTTTGCCTAGTACACCATACCCATGGCGTCCTGAACCTCTGCCAGGGTCTGCTCGGCGATCTCGTTGGCGCGACGGTTGCCCTCGTGCAGCACGTCCTTCACATAGTCCAGATCGTTCTCATAGCGCTGGCGACGCTCGCGGATAGGTGCGAAGTACTCGTTGACGGCCTCGGTCACGTACTTCTTGAGCTGGCCGGAGCCGCCCATGCCAATCTCCTCGGCAATCTCGACCTCGGAGCGACCGGTGCAGATGGCGGCTGTCGAAAGCAGGCCAGACACGCCGGGGCGGTTCTCGGGATCGAATGTGATCATGCGCTCGGAGTCGGTCTGGCTCTTCTTGATGCGCTTGGCCGTCTCCTCGGCGGTCATGGAGATGTTGATGGCGTTGCCGTAGGACTTGCTCATCTTGCGCCCGTCAAGGCCGGGCAGCAGCGGCGTATCGGACAGCAGCGCGTCGACCTCGGGGAACACCTTGCCGTAGCGGTTGTTGAACTTGCGTGCGATGGTGCGGGTGAGCTCGATGTGCGGCAGCTGGTCGCGCCCGACCGGCACCACGTTGCCCTTGCAGAACAGGATGTAGCACGCCTGGTGCACGGGGTAGGTGAGCAAAAGGCCGGTGAGCTCATGACCGCTGGCCTCCATCTCGGCCTTGACGGTGGGGTTGCGCTGCAGCAGGGCCTCGGAGACGAGCGACAAGAACGGCAGCATGAGCTGGTTTGCCGCGGGCACGGCGGAGTGCGCGTAGATCATGGTCTTGTCGGGGTCGATGCCGCAGGCAAGGTAGTCCATGACCATGTTGTACACGTTGTCCTGGATGTGCTCGGTGGTGTCGCGGTCGGTGATGACCTGGTAGTCGGCGATGAGCACGTTGGTCTTGGCGCCCATGTTCTGCAGCTCAACGCGGCCCTTGAGGGTACCGAAGTAGTGGCCCAGGTGCAGACGGCCGGTGGGGCGGTCGCCGGTGAGCATGGTGAACTTCTCGGGGTGCTGCGGCAGGTCGGCGCGGATCTGGTTGCTGCGCTCGAGGCTGACCTCATAGCTGAGCTCGTTGGGCATGCTGTCTCCTTTTGGGTTGAGTGCCTGGCCGGCATTGTCGGTCTTGGTTGAAGATGAAGCTACCAGAGAAACGGCGTCTCTTGCCGGAATCAACGATGGTTTTCGCCGTGTCGTCCCGCAGGGCCGTTTCCCTTCTTGGGAAGGAGCCCCTCGATATGCTCGAGCCGCTCCTCATGGGCCACGTGCGCCGCGCGCTCCTCGGCGGCGAAAGCGGGGTCTTCGGGCGTGACGGTCTCATCTCGCTGTCGACTCCGGTACCACCGCGACGGCGCTCCTGAGCCTGCTCGTCGACAAGCCGGTGACTATCTACACCACCAACGGCTATGCATGTCGGTTTACGGGCGAGCTTGCTGCTAAGGTGGTGGTAATTGGCGGCGACTTCAACCCCGTTACCTGCTCGCTCACCGGTCCTATGGTTGAGAGCGCGCTGCGCGAGCTGTACTTTGACCGGGCGTTTATAGGTGTCAACGCGGTGGACGAGGACCGCGGTATCATGACGCCAGGTTATCCCGAGGCTATCAAAAAACGTATCGTGATGCAGAATTCCCAGGCAAGTCACGTCCTCGCCGATAGCTCCAAGTTCCACGTGTTTTCAAATGTAAAGGTGTGCGACCTGGAGGGCTTTACTGTTATTTCCGACAGGCGCGACTCCAAAATCGGCGAACGCGTCAAAATGATCACGGCCTAGGACACTGGGGCATCGCATCTTGCCCTCAAGCCGTTGCCCACGTAACGAAGCGTGGGGCAAACGTGCGCCCCATTCCTGATTTGGGACTAGCTTAGTTCGTCGGCTATTTGGTGCTCGTAGAAGGCTTCTACTACGGCGTTAAAGTCGCGGGCGAAGTCTTCCATGGTTCCACGCCAGGTGGCTCGGCCGGGCTTTCCTTGGCCCACATAGGCGGTTTGAATGCCGCAGGCGGGGCTGGGGAAATCGCGCTTGGGATCGTTGCCCACCATAAGGACCTCGTGCGGCTCGAGCCCCATGACCTGCAGCTGCTCTAGATAATATGTGGCATCGGGCTTGCAGCGCGTGGCGTTGCCCATGTGCGTTACGAGCTCGAAGGGCGCGTCTGTCAGCTCGCCCCAGCCCATGCGGCACTCGATGGCCCCTTGGGGAAAGCTGGGGTTGGTGAAGAGCGCGCAGCGCAGCCCCGCGTCCTGTACGGCTTGAAGCGCGGCGTGCGCACCCGGCATGGCATGGGCGTTGATGGCGTCGTCATTCTTATATGGAAGAACTTCGCGGTCGTAGTAGGTAAACGCCTCGTAGATGAGGGGGTCGGAGAGGCAGATGCCACACCGGCGCTCAACCTCTTCCTGGTAGAACTCAAGATTGGTGCGATTGTCCGTGCTGCTGCGGCGATTGGCGTTGAGGTCGACCAGGATGGTGCCGAGGCGCGCCATCGTGCCCCCGCGGCTGCGACGTCCGATATCCGCGAGCATCGACGAGACATCCTTAAAATAGCGAAGGATGAACGCGTTGAGGTTGATGCTAAGAAGCGTCTCGTCCATATCGAAAACGACTGCTTTGAGCACGCGGGCACCTTTCTCGAAAAATCGTTCCAGAATCGTATGTCTGGGATACTTTACCCCAAAGCAGTGTGCCTAGCTGCTCATCGTCAACTTGTGGAGACAGTCGTTCACAAGATTGCGAAAAAGTCTCCATACGAGTAAAAAATCGCAGTTCACGCTTGAAATCGAAGCGATTTCCCCGTAATCTATACGGACGTGATTGCATAAGCGTCACATCAGTATCTGTCGGCTCCCGAGTGTTCCTAAACGTTGTGTGCTTGTCGCACCCATCTGTAGGTCCTAGCAATCGGGGCCCCGTAGTTCGAAAGGGGTCCACCTTTGAGTGAGATTCAGAACTCGTCCATTTTCTCTCTTGACGATGTCAACGAGGAGGAGATGAACAACCTCATCGACGGTACGATTACCGACTTTGATGAGGGCGATCTCGTTAACGGCACTGTCGTTAAGATCGAGCATGACGAGGTGCTCGTTGACATCGGATTCAAGTCCGAGGGCGTTATCCCGGTCCGCGAGCTGTCCATCCGCAAGGACGCTAACCCTGCAGACATCGTTGCACTCGGTGATCCCATCGAGGCCCTGGTTCTCCAGAAGGAGGACAAGGACGGTCGTCTGGTCCTGTCCAAGAAGCGTGCCGAGTACGAGCGTGCTTGGAACCGCATCGAGGAGAAGTTCAACTCCGGCGAGAACGTCGAGGGCGAGGTTATCGAGGTTGTCAAGGGCGGCCTGATCCTCGACATCGGCCTGCGCGGCTTCCTGCCCGCTTCCCTCGTCGACCTCCGTCGCGTCAAGGACCTCACCTCCTACATGGGCACCCGCATCGAGGCCCGCGTCATCGAGATGGACCGCAACCGCAACAACGTCGTCCTCTCCCGTCGCGTCGTGCTCGAGGAGTCCCGTAAGGCCGAGCGCTCCGAGATCCTGTCCAAGCTCAAGTCTGGCATGCGTCTCCAGGGCACCGTTTCCTCCATCGTCGACTTCGGCGCCTTCGTCGACCTCGGCGGTATCGACGGCCTCATCCACATCTCCGAGCTCTCCTGGAACCACGTCAACCATCCTTCCGAGGTTGTCAAGGTCGGCCAGGAGGTCGAGGTCGAGGTTCTCGACGTCGATCTCAACCGCGAGCGCATCTCCCTGGGTCTCAAGCAGACCACCGAGGATCCGTGGCGCGCACTGGTCAAGAAGTACCCCGTCGGCGCTATCGTCGAGGGCACGGTGACCAAGCTTGTTCCGTTCGGCGCTTTCGTCGACCTGGGCGAGGGCATCGAGGGCCTGGTGCACATCTCCGAGATGGCCAACAAGCACGTCGATCAGCCTTCTCAGGTCACCCACGTGGGCGACAAGGTTCAGGTCAAGGTCATGGAGATCGACCTCGACCGTCGTCGTATCTCCCTGTCCATGAAGTCCGCTGCTGAGACTCTGGGCGTCGAGATCGAGGTTACCCCGCTGCCTTCCGAGAAGAAGGACGAGGAGACCGACGCCGAGTAAATCGGTTTGACGATCACTTGTTTTAAGGGATCCGTCCGTAATGGACGGGTCCCTTTTTGCATTTACTGCCGAGATGTTCGGTAGTGCCTGCGCGTAACGCTGCTTGGGCTATTCGCTTGCTATTGAGTTGTCGGTGCATGAAAAAACGCCGACATCCCGCCTCGGGGAGGAGGCGGGAACGCACCGAGTAGACGGAGGGGTGCGGAGCGCGGTCGCGTCTCGACTGACGACGTTGCCCATCGACGACTCTATTGTACTGCATAGCGCGCTTCTTGGTTTATCGTGTCGAACGCTTGTGTTGTGCCATTGCCTGCGGCAACGGTGTGCTACACTCTTGCACTGCTGAGTGGGCCAGACGGTCGCGCGATGTGCTGCTTGCAGCACGCGTGAGGAAAGTCCGGGCTCCAGAGGGCGGGATGCCGGCTAACGGCCGGGCGGGGCGACCCGACGGAAAGTGCCGCAGAAAAGAAGACTCCCACCTGCGCCGCAAGGCGTAAAGGGAAAAGCTGAAACGGTGGTGTAAGAGACCACCAGCGTCGTGGCAACACGGCGGCTTGGCAAGCCCCATCCGGAGCAAGCGCGAATAGGAACGCTATGGGCCGGCCCGGTCCGCGTTCGGGTAGCGTGCGTGGAGCTGCATGGTAACGTGCAGACAAGATAAATGACCGTTCACGACAGAACCCGGCTTATAGGCCCACTTGGCATTTTTGTTACCCTAACATCGATACGGTCTTTGCCGTATTATTGAGGCTGTTTGTTGCCGCGCTTTATTCTGTTGAGGGGCTTTGTTGGACAGCTATTTTACTCTGCAATCGAATATTGAGGCTTCGGGCGAGTTTGTGGACCGCAAGAGCCGGTTTATTGCCCAGCTGGTCCATATTGAGTCCGAGGATGAGGCGAATGCCTTTATCGAGATGGTTCGCAAACGTCATTACGACGCTCGACACAATGTTCCCGCGTGGATTTTGGTCGATGGACGCGAGCGCCAGAGCGATGATGGTGAGCCGAGCCGCACGAGTGGTATGCCGACGCTCGAGGTTTTGCGCGGCGCGGAGCTCAAAAATGTTTGCTGCGTAGTGACGCGCTATTTTGGTGGCACGCTGTTGGGGCCTGGTGGCTTGGTACGCGCCTATACCGCGGCGACGCAGGCGGCGGTGGCCGCGGCTCGGGAGGCCGGGCAGATCGTCGAGATGACGAGCGTCGTGCCGGTTGATGTGCGTGTGGCCTATCCACAGTATGAGCAGGTGCTTCGCTTGGCGCAGGATTTGGGTGCCAAGGTTTCGGATACCGATTACGCGGATGCCGTGACGATTCACTTGGTGTTCAAAGCTGGGGAGCAGGAGCCGTTTTGCGCTAAGATGCGCGAGCTTATGGCGGGACGCGAGGAGATCGAGGTCGGCGCTCCCGAATTTGCCGAGTTCTGACGGCGACGGCCGGCGGGCTTTTGGATGGGTCCCAAGCGCGCCGGCCGTCGTTTTATGTTGATGCCGTCTACTCGGCGAGCTGCTTTAGCACATCACAGGCGATTTCGACGGCATCGTCGATGCAGCCGGGGCAGCTGCGGAGCGGACCCTTATCCGATCCGATGCCCTTGAGCGTGCCGCAGACGGTCGTCGTGTTCTTCTCGCCAAAACGCTTGGCAATCTCGCGCGACAGCTTGTAGGTCTGGCCTTTGGTCTTGGGGTTCTCCATGCCGTCGCTCATTACAAAGCCCATGATGGCAACAGCGCCCGAGATGGCGCCGCAGGTCTCGGTCATGCCACCCATGCCGGCGCCAAAGCCCTCGGTGAGGGTAAAGGCGGTCTGGGGGTCGAGCCCGACGGCAGGTGCGAGCGTGCAGGCAACGGCCTGTGCGCAGTTAAAGCCACGGGCGTGGTATTCGGCAGCCTGAGCCTGGCAGGCGGCGGTGTCGAGCTGGGTGGTATCGATCTGCTTCATCGTTGTCTCCTTGGTCACGGTGTACCCGCCTATGGTACCCGTGACGGGGCATGTAATCATCGAGAGCTTCATGTATGCCTCATTTTTATCTATCGAGCAAATGCCCAAGGCTTGAGATAAATACCCCTAATCAATTTGTCCCATAACCTACCTTGGGGATGGGTTGAGAGGGGTGCAGGGTAGCGGTATCGTGAACCGAATAAAACTAAAACCCAGGCAAGGGAGCTAGATATGAGCGAGCAGACTATCGGTACTACATGTGTTCAGGGCGGCTATCACCCGGGAGATGCGGAGCCGCGCCAGGTGCCCATCTACCAGTCCACCACGTGGAAGTACGACACGTCGGAGCACATGGGCAAGCTGTTTGACCTGGAGGAGTCTGGCTACTTCTACAGCCGTCTGCAGAACCCCACGTGCGATTTGGTTGCCGCCAAGATCTGCGAGATGGAGGGCGGCACCGCAGCGATGCTCACGAGTTCGGGCATGGCTGCGAACTTCCTCGCGATCTTTAACGTTGCCGGTGCCGGCGATCACGTGGTCGCAAGCTCTGCCATTTACGGCGGTACGTATAACCTGCTCGCCCACACCATGGGCCGCATGGGCGTGACCTGCACGTTCGTCGCTCCCGACTGCACCGATGAGGAGCTGGAGGCTGCCTTTCAGCCCAACACAAAGCTCGTCTTTGGCGAGACGATCGCAAATCCCGCCCTTGCCGTGCTCGATATTGAGCGCTTTGCCAAGGCCGCACATGACCACGGCGTGCCGCTGATGGTCGACAACACCTTCCCGACGCCCGTGATGTGCCGTCCCTTTGAGTGGGGCGCCGACATCGTTACGCACTCCACCACCAAGTACATGGATGGACATGCTGCCTACCTGGGCGGCGTGATCGTCGACCACGGCCAGTTTGACTGGATGGCCCATGCGGACAAGTTCCCGGGTCTCACCACGCCTGACGAGAGCTACCATGGCGTGACCTATGCCGAGAAGTTCGGTCGCGAGGGCGCCTTCATTACCAAGGCCACCGCGCAGCTCATGCGCGATCTTGGCCCCATGCAGAACCCGCAGGCGGCGTTCTTCTTGAACAGCTCGCTCGAGAGCCTGCATGTGCGCATGCCGCGTCATTGCGAGAACGGCCTGGCCGTTGCCAAGTTCCTGCAGAGCCATCCCAAGGTGCGCTTCGTGAGCTATCCGGGCCTGGAGGGCGACAAGTACTATGACCTCGCTCAGAAGTACATGCCAAACGGTACCTGCGGCGTTGTGAGCTTTGGCTTTAATGGTGGTCGCGCGGCGGCCGAGACCTTTATGAAGAGCCTCAAGCTCGCCCAGATCGCCACGCACGTGGCCGACGCCCGTACTTGCTGCCTGCATCCCGCTAATGCCACGCATCGCCAGATGAACGATGAGGAGCTCATCGCCTGCGGTATCTCCGCCGACATGGTGCGCCTGTCGTGCGGCCTCGAGGACACGGCCGATCTGATTGCCGACCTTGAGCAGGCGCTCGAGCAGTGCTAGGCTAGCGTTCGCACAAGGCGCCGATGCTGGCAGAAAGCTTCGGTGGCCTTTCGTTCCGATTCCGTAGGCGGGACCCCAATTGCGACTGTTTACAGGCGATTGGGGCCCCGTTTTTGCGTTGCGCCACTTGAAAGGATGGATATGGAGTAAACTGCAGAGCAGCTGCGCCGCGAGCATATTGCCCTAGAGGGCGACACCCATGGCAAGAACAAATGGGCGATTCTGTTTACCGTGCTCATCATGACGTTTATGGTGTGTCTGGATTCGACCGTCGTGACCGTGGCGCTGCCCGTGATGCAAAAGGAGCTGGGCGTGGGCCTCGATCGCATTCAGCTGGTGAGCTCGGTGTACCTGCTTGCGACATGCGTGGCTATGTTGCCGTTTGGCCGTCTGGGTGACGTGCGCGGCAAGGTGAAT
>USIL01000038.1:0-8314 GCA_900554655.1 uncultured Collinsella sp. | reverse complement strand
AAAGGCGATGCGTTCCTCGTCGGACGTGATAACGCCCTGCGGAAGACGGTCGATGCTTTCCTCGCCAAACAGATGATGGGTGATAAGCGCGGGCATAATGATCCTTTCGATTTCATTCGATGCCACCCATTATGCCCACCGCGCGCCCATGCCAAACCTGCGATGGTAAACGACGGCACGCAAGCCTCTTACGCAAGCCCCAGGTGCGACTTGACCTCGGCGGCGCGACGACGGGACACCGGTACCGTCGAGTTCACGCGGTCGAGCCTGAGCTCCATCAACCCCGTGGAGCCAATCTCGACATTGTGCACGTCTTCCAAATTGACCAGATAGCTGCGATGAACGCGAATAAAGCCCTCGGAGACCAAGCGACGCTCGAGCGAAGAGATCGACTCATTGATCAGGTACGTTCCCTCGGCGCAGATGGCGTTGCAAAAATCGGCGCGCGCCTCAAAGTAGCAGACGTCTGCGGCGGGAATGAACACCTTTTTGCCCCCGCGGTCCACCGTCAGACGCAAAGGCTGGCGCGGAGCGTGGGCAACACGACGGGCACCCAAGGCTGCCTCGATCTTGTCGAGTGCCTTTGACAGGCGTGCGTCCTCGACCGGCTTGACGACATAGTCGACCGCATCGAGGTTATACGCATCGGCGGCAAATTCGGCAAACGCCGTCACAAACACAACCACCGGCGGCGTCTTTAGGTTCTGCAGCGTCTCGGCAAGCTCAATTCCCGAGCGACCGGGCATGGTAATGTCTAAAAACAACACGTCGGGCTTGTTCGACAGAATCGACTCCACGGCTTCGGTGACATTGCCCGCCTCGGCAATCTGACCCACACGCGCATCCTTTTCCAACAGATAGCGTAGCTCAGCCCTAATGGGAGGCTCGTCATCAACCACCAAGATGTTCCAGCCTTCGGACATATGTGCTTCCCCTCTTTTTCTCTCAATCCAACCGCGTGCTACGCCGTCAACGGCGCAGGCTCATGCGGCTCGCCGTTCAGCTCGACGATGACCTGCGTTCCCACGCCCTCCTGGGACTTCACGCGCATGCCGGAATCTTCTCCGTAAAAGAAATGGATGCGCTGAAGCACGTTGAAGAGCGCCAGGCCGCAACCTCGCTTGACGGAGCCGTCGGCGGTAATGCTCTCGGGCTCCTCCAGGCGATGTTGCTCAAACAGATGCGCGCAGACTTCTTCGCTCATCCCGATGCCGTCATCTTCGACGATGATCTCCAAGCCGTCATCGGTCTCAAAAGCCCTAACACGAATAGAAAGCGGCTCGGTCTCGCGCTGCGCATGCTTGATGCAGTTTTCGAGCAGCGGCTGCAAGATAAACGGCGGTACCAGGCTGTCGCGCACCTCAAAGTCGATGTCGACCGAAACGCGCAGACGGCCGTCGCCATACCGGGCCTGCATAAGATTGATATAGCGAGTGCCCTGTTCCACCTCGTGCTCGAGCGTTGTGAGGGTATCGGAATCAGAAAGCGTCTGACGGTAGTAGTTGGAGAAGTCGATCAGCAGCGACCTGGCCTTGTCCGGCTCGGTACGCACGAGCGACACGATGGTGCTGATGGTGTTAAACAGAAAATGAGGATCGACCTGCGATTGCAAGGCGCGCAGCTCCACGCGGGCCGTAAGCTCGTCCTGGCGCTCGAGCTCAAAGCTCGCAAGCTGCGTGGAAATGAGGTCGGCAAAGCCCGAGGCAAGCGCCGTCTGGCGCATATCGATGCTGCTCAGACGGGGATAATACAGCTCGAGCGTGCCCACGCAATGCCCGCGCACGGTAAGCGGTGCGACAATACCGGCGCGCAGGCGCGGAAAGTAGCCACCTGTCTCGGTCGAGGCATCGCGCGAGAACACGCTTTGCTCACCGCTGTTGATCACGTTGAGCGTAGTCCGCAGCACCACCGGGGTGCCCGCGGGGCATTTTGCCGAGTCCTCGCCCCAGCTTGCCAACACCTGCTTGCCGTCGGTAAAGCAGATGGCAGAGGCGATAGTTTCGGACAGGATGATCTTAGAGGCGCCTAGGGCAGCTTCGGGCGTAAGGCCGCGCGACGTGTAGGCGAATATTTTTGAAGCGATGGCGAGCGTGCGGTCGGTTGCGCTCGATGTGAGGTCGTCGGGAACGACAAAGACGTACGAGAAGAAGAAGCACAGCATGACCAAGCCGGCAATGACGACAACGGCCGGAACGGGATTGGGATTATCGGTTAGATCCCAGATGAGCAGCAGGATAAGCAGCGGAACGACAATACCGAGCAAGATGGCTTGAACCACATGCTGAGCGGTACGAAAGACCTTGGTAGAGTTGTAGCTCTTGCCCAGAATCAGCCTATTGAGATCCACCGTCATCTCCTTCTTACCGACGCACCCCATAGCAATAAAGAGGGCCGCAAGCGACCCTCTCCATTGCATTATGCAATCAAATACTGTGTTTTACATCAAGCCATCGATGAACGGTAGCTTAGGCGCTGTACTTGTTTGCCTCGCCGAAGGTGCCGCCCTCGACAATCCAGCCGTCCTTCATGATGACGTCCATGTTGTCGGTGTTGAGCACGTGGATGTCGGCGGCGACGTCACCGTTGACGACCAGCAGGTCGGCGCACTTGCCGGCCTCGATGGACCCGGTCTCGTCCTCGATGTGGCACATCTTGGCACCGTTGAGGGTGGCACAGGTGATGGTCTCGACCGGGGTGAAGCCGATCTTGTCGACGAACTCGTACATCTCCTCGATGGAGCAGGTGCCGTACGGGGTGACGAAGGAGAAGGAATCGGAGCCGATCGTCATGACGACGCCGCGCTTCTTGGCCTCGCGCAGGCAGTCGTAGTTGCGCTGCAGCTCCTTCTCGACCAGGGTGCCCTCGTACTTGTCGTGCAGCTCGGGGACGTAGACGGGCGGATAGGTGGCGTACCAGGTGGGCAGGAAGGCGATCGTCGGGGTGAAGAAGGTGCCCTGCTCGGCCATGAGGTCCATGGTGCGCTCATCGATATCAAAGCCGTGAATCAGCTGCTCGCAGCCAAAGCGAACGGAATCGTAGGCAGCGGCGTGGTTGTTGTAGCAGTGGCTCCACACGGGGATGCCGACCATCTTGGCCTCTTCGACCACGGCCTGAATCTCCTCGGAGCAGTAGTGCTGGTCGCGGCCGGAGTCCCAGCGCCAGATGCCGCCACCGGTAGCCCAGATCTTGATGGCATCGGGGTTCTCGCGCAGGCGACGACGGACGGCCTTGCGCAGATCCCAAGGACCGTCGACCTGATCGCCCCAGGGGTGCGATTTCTTGTTGAGCTCTTGGCTGCAGTGGTGGGAGTCGCCGTGGCCGGCAACGCGGCAGAAGCCAAGGCCGGTGGCCAGAACGCGCGGGCCCTTGAAGACGCCCTTGTCGATGCAGTCACGGATCTGGATACCAAAGCGGCCGATCTCGCAGACGGTGGTGAGGCCGTGGGTGAGGCAGTCGTAGGCCTGCTTGACGGCGACGGCCTGCTTCTCGAGGAGCGGTTGCATGACCCAGTCGGTGTCATCGTCGGTCAAGTTGCCCGAGAAGTGCAGGTGGGTGTCGATCAGGCCGGGAAGGACGGTCTTGCCGGCGGCGTCGATGACCTCAACGCCCTCGGGAAGGTCCTGCATGGCGCCGGCGTACTCGATCTTGCCGTTGTCGTCGACGAGAACGAGGGAGTTCTCGACCGGCTCGGCACCGGTACCGTCGATGAGCTTGCCGCCAACGATTGCATACTTAGTGGACATGGTTCCTCCTTATGGATCCATATAGTGGGCGAGGCCGTGTTGGGTTAAGGCCTCACAAAGCTACCCAAGTGGCGCCGGGTTCGGTGCGCGGAAGAGAGGGGCCCGCGCACCTGATCCGCCCCGGCTCGGCGTTACTTTTTGCGGGAATTGGTGAAAGCCATGAGGGCCAGGCCAATAGCCAACCAGCCGATCACGATGCTCCACTCCACCATGTTGAGGGAGGCGGGAGAGAACGGAATCACAAGCAGGCCGATGATGATGGCGCAGGCAGCGATAGCGAGGGAGATGCCAAACTTGCCACCGGGCACCTCGTAGGGACGAGGCAGGTCGGGCTCGGTGAAGCGCATGCGCAGGCAGGCGAGGGCGACCATGCCGCAGGAGAAGATGAAGGCGAGAGCCGACACGTTGGTCAGAGGGATGAGCATGTTCTTGCCCAGGAACGGACCGACGACGGTGATGACGCCCAGAACAACGCAGGCGAGCTTGGGAGCGCCGGACTTGGGGTCGACCTCGGCGAACTTCTCGGGCAGCTGGCCCTTGCGGCCCATGGCGAGCATGATGCGGCTCGTTGCGCCGTAGAAGGAGTTCATCGGGCCCATGGGTCCAAGCGTGGCGATGACGAGCATGGCTAGGTACAGGAGCATGTTGATGCCCTTGAGACAGGCAAGCGCGGGAACCGGGCTCTTAACGAACTCATGCCAGTCGAGGATGGTACCGAACGAGTAGATGCAGACCATGTAGAAACCGCCGGCGGCCAGCAGGGCCAGGGAGATGATCTTGCCGAACTTGTTCCAGTTGAGGCCCTCGGCTGCTTCCTCAGCCTGCTGGGGAATGGTGTCGAAGCCAGCGTAGAAGAACGGAGTCAGAACCAGGACCGACACGATGCCGGCGAACAGGCTGGTGCTCTCGGTAGCGGCCTTGCCGCCACCAGCGCCGGCGACCTGGGAGAACACGGGCATGGCGTTGTCCGGCGAGCCGGTGAACAGCGAGACGCCCATGGCGAGCAGCATGCCGCAGAGCAGGGCCTTGGTCAGGAAGGCCTGGAGCTTGGCGGCCGAGCTGGCACCGCGGAAGTTGAGGAAGATGACGTAGACTGCAAAGCCGAGCGCGATCAGCGTCGGGAACAGGTAGACGTCGGCCCCCAGGATGGTGTAGAGCTTGACGGCGCGCAGCCACTCAAGGCCGGGCAGGCTGCCGAACATCTCGGACACGAGGGTCGAAATGGCGATGGCCTCCCACGGGCACAGGATGCCGTTGCCCAGGGCCAAAAGCCATCCGGTGATGTAGCTCAGCGTACGGCCAAAGCTACGATCGACATACTCGACGATACCGCCCGAGATGGGGATAGCAGCCGTGAGCTCACCGAAAACAGCTCCGACGGGCACGAGGAAGATTGCACCCAAGAGGAATGCGATCATAGCGGGAACGGGACCGCCGCCCACGACCATCCAGTCACCGACCTGCAGAACCCAACCGGTACCGATGATGGCACCGAAACCGATGGTGAAGAAGTTCCAGAGCGAGAGCGTTTTCTTCATGCCGCCGTTATCCTCGACTGCAACCTCTGCGTTCTTGTCCGCCATTGTTCCCCTCCTTTCCTTTTTGACGCCCTTGGCGTCACCCCTTGCGCGGTCCGTTTTGCCGCGCGCTTTTATTCCATGGCTTTAAGATACGGCCTTGGCGCAGCAGCGCCGCTCGCAGCTCGACCGAAGGCAGAACTGCAAAACGAGCGGCACCGTTTTTGGGACGAACGGCGGGAGACGTCATTCGTCTTGGACGCTTTCATCTTGTCTGCTTTTGAATACCTGTTGCCGTGACGCTTGGCGCGCGGCGCGGCAACGTTCATACCATTTGTCAGGCTTTTGGCGCACATGCCCATGTGTCGTGCATCTTTTTATGTAGGATAGACAAGTTACACATGAGGCAAGGTGATTCGAATGGCATACGGATACAATGACGGCGACCAACGGCCACAAAGCGTGCGCCTTGCCGGCCGCACCACGCCAACGCCCAGAAGCACCCCCGACAACGACAACCCGCAGCGCTCCCAAGAGCAGCCCGGGGCTTCTTCGCGGCAACAAAGCCGTACCGTGCAGCAGTCAGACCGCGTGAGTACGAGCACACGCCAACGCCAGACCGACACATCGCAGCCACGCCGCCACGATCGTCGTAAGACCGACTACTACGTCAAGCGCTCCTTTTCGCGACCTCAACGCGATCGCGGCAATTCCGCCCCTCACCCCGCGTCGCATACCACAAGCCACGCGCTTCCGGCCCGCCGCCTACGCCTTGCGCTTTGCTCCATCGCCGCCTGCCTCGTCTTTGTGTTTTTGGGATCCTGTATCTCCCACGGATCAGCCGGTCTTGAGCCCACTGCCGAGGACAAGCTGCTTAAAGCTCCCGTCGCGCCCGGCTACTCCTTTGCGTTCTCGACCCCACGCTCGCAATGGCAGGCCGGCACCATGCCCCACATCTACCAAATTGACCCCGCATGGTCGGAGCTGCCCTATGCCGGTGGCACTATTCGCGAAAACGCTTGCGGTCCCACCTGCCTCACCATGGTCTATATCTTTAAGACCGGCCAAACCGATAAAACGCCGGTCGATGTATGTGCACTGGCCGAAGCCGGCAACTACGCCCCCACCGGTGCCACCGAGTGGTCGTTTATGACAGGCGGTGCGTGGCAGCTGGGGCTCAACGGAACACAGCTCTATAACGATCGCGAATCGATTACCCAAGCACTTCGCTCGGGTGCGCCTGTCATCGCCGCAGTGCGCCCCGGTACGTTTACCAACGTAGGCCACTACATCGTGCTCTACGGCATCGACGATGCCAACCAGATTGGCGTCTACGACCCCAACTCGGCCAGCCGCAGCGCCCGCCGCTGGGGCGTCGTAGAGGTCCTCAACGAAGTCGAAGCCATGTGGGCCTACTACTAGTCATTGGGCACTCATTGGGGACAGACTTAAATGAGTGGTCGTCGGGGACAGTCTTACGGACGCCGGCCGAGAGCAGACGAAAAGGGCCATCCCGAACTGCTTGGAACTGCCAGCACGGAAAGCGCATCCTGCTTTGGGGCCCAATAGCGGGATGCGCTTTCCGTTAGCGGCCCGTTTGGGAAACTAGGGACCGCTTTTCGACAAAAATCCGGGATGCATTTTCCGATTGAGGGCCTCAAGGGAAACCGCACCCCATGTTGGACGCTCATTCTGGGATGTGCTTTCCGCAGTTGATCGATGCGGCCTTTAAGGACTGTCCCAAGCTGCCGGCAGGAAAGGAACGTCCCCAAGTGCCGGGTTTCCGCAGCCTGCAATGCTCCTCATGAACAGCCGCCTCAATAACAAAAGCCCCTGCGGCCGAAGCGGACCGCGGGGGCAACAGACCTGCAAGAGTTAACTCAAGTCCTCGCCATTTGATGCAATGACCTTTTGGTACCAGCAGAAGCTGTCCTTTCGGTAGCGATCGAACGTGCCTTTGCCCATATCATCGGCATCAACATAAACAAAGCCATAGCGCTTCTTCATCTGCCCCGTCGAGGCCGACACCAAATCGATACAGCCCCACGGCGTGTATCCCATCAGGTCAACACCGTCCTCGACAATTGCATCGCGCAGCGCAAGAATATGCCTTCGCAGGTAATCAATATGATACGCATCGTGGACTTTGCCGCCTTCCAGCGCATCGAGTCCGCCCACACCGTTCTCGGCGATAAAGAGCGGAAGATGGTAACGATCGTGGTAGCCGGCAAGCGTCACGCGCAAACCCAGCGCATCGATCTGCCACTTCCAGGCAGTCTCTTTATCCTTGAGGTACGGATTGCGCAACGTCGGGAACACGTTGCCCTCCGCCTTCTCGGCGATCACCTGATCATCGGCGCACACCAAGCGCGAGCAATAGTACGAGAACGAGATGAAGTCGACCGTATGCTCTGCCAGATACTCCGTATCGCCCGGCTCAAAGGGCACGTGAACACCCTCTTTCTCGAGTGCACGCAGCTTCCAAGCAGGATAGGCGCCCGCAGCCATCACGTCTGTGTAGAAGTAGCGGCCGCGGTCCTCCTCATACGCAAGCCATACGTCCTCGGGCGCACAACGGTACGGATAGGTCGCACCGGCAGCGACCATGCAACCCACCTTGTTTGCGGGATCGATCTTGTGCAGAATCTCGACAGCGCGAGCGCTCGCCATAAACATATGGTGCGAGAACGCCGCGGTCACGGCTGCACGGTCACGCTCATCCTCGAGCGTGACACCCGCGTTGAGATAGGACAGCGCCACGCTGTTGATCTCGTTGAACGTAAGCCAATAACGCACGAGGCCCTGGTACGCGCGTCCGACGGTCTCGACGTAGTGCGCATACCGCTCGATCATCTCTCGGCTTTGCCAGCCACCATAGCGCTCGACCAGAGCCAACGGATAGTCGTAGTGCGACAGCGTCACAAGCGGCTCGATTCCATGCTCGCGCAGCGCCTCGAATACCTGACGGTAAAACTCCAAGCCCTCGCCGTTGGGCTCGGTCTCCATCCCTGTGGGAAAAATACGGCTCCAGCAAATTGAAAGACGCAGGCACTT
>USIL01000037.1:0-8604 GCA_900554655.1 uncultured Collinsella sp. | reverse complement strand
TGGCGTGGGCAGTCAACACGGAAATTCTCAAGGGAGCCAATAACCGTCTGCTGCCGGATGCCGCCTGCACCCGCGCCCAGCTTGTGACGCTGCTGTACCGGCTGGAGTCCCAGACAGCCGACAAGGTGGATTACAGCGGTGACGTGACCGGCTGGATGTATGCATCCGAGAGCAAGGATACGCTGGTCAATCTGCTCGTGAGCATTGATACTGTCGCGCACGGCAGCGCAGGCGGCAGCCTGCAGCAGGCAAACGCCGCAGTTTCTCTGATGAAGCTCGCTATGAACGAGAGCAGAAAGGTCGAAGAAGCAGCGAAAACTTATCTGGCCGGAATGAATGCAACGCAGAAAGACTTCTTCTCCTTCCAGTGGCAGCAGGCGCTTCGTCAGGCAAACGCCCTGCTGGACGGCAGCGAGGATCCCGCGATTCTGGACGATGCCGGCGACGCCGGTTTTGACCTGAAGGCAGTCAGCAGCGACAGAGTCGATGCCTTGGATAAAACCGTGATAAAGCTGCTGCGCGACGCCGGCGTCACCAAGGAACGCATCGAGCAGGTCTACGAGGAGCTGCGTGGCGATGACCGCGTGACGTCTGCCGAGGACAAGACCCAGTTTGAGGCGCTGGAACAATACGGACGCAACATCTGCGACCTTGCCCGCGCCGGCAAGCTCGACCCTGTCATCGGCCGTACCGACGAAATCCGTCGTACCATCCAGGTCCTGTCTCGCCGCACCAAGAACAACCCCGTGCTCATCGGTGAGCCGGGCGTCGGCAAGACGGCCATCGTCGAGGGCATCGCCCAGCGTATCGTGGCCGGCGACGTGCCGAGCACGTTGCGCGACCGCGACCTCATCGAGCTCGACATGAGCGCGCTGGTCGCCGGCGCCAAGTACCGCGGTGAGTTCGAGGACCGCTTGAAGGCTGTGCTCAAGGAAGTGCAAAAGTCCGAGGGCAAGGTCATCCTGTTCATCGATGAGCTCCACACCATCGTGGGTGCGGGTGCCACCGAGGGCTCCATGGACGCCGGCAACATCCTCAAGCCGGCGCTCGCCCGTGGCGATCTGCACGCGATCGGCGCGACCACGCTCGACGAATACCGCAAGTACATCGAGAAGGACGCGGCGCTCGCCCGTCGTTTCCAGACGGTGATGGTGAGCGAGCCCACCGTCGAGGACACCATCTCCATCCTGCGTGGCCTCAAGGAGAAGTACGAGATCTTCCACGGCGTGCATATCACCGATAGCGCGCTCGTGGCAGCTGCCGACCTCTCCGATCGCTACATCGCCGACCGCTTCCTGCCCGACAAGGCCATCGACCTGGTCGATGAGGCCGCAAGCCGCCTGCGCATGGAGCTCGACAGCATGCCGGTCGAGATCGACGCCACCACGCGTCAGCTCACCCAGCTGCAGATCGAGGAACAGGCGCTCATGAAGGAGACCGACGACGCCTCCAAGGAGCGTCTGGAGGCCCTGCGCCAAGAGATCGCCGAGGTCCAGGAAAAGCTCAACGTGCAAAAGGCCGGCTGGCTCAACCAGAAGAACGCCATCGACCACGTGCAGGAGCTTAAGGGACAGCTCGACGAGGCCAAGAGCGAAGAGGAGCGCGCGACGCGCAACGGCGACCTGGGCCGTGCGTCCGAGCTGCGCTACTCCGTGATTCCGGGCCTGCAGCAGCAGATTCAGGATTCCGAGGCCGCGCTCGAGGCGCAAAAGCAACAGGACGGCGAGGGCCTCAACGAGCAGGTGACCTCCGACGAGATCGCCGAGGTCGTGAGCGCCTGGACCGGCGTGCCCGTGTCCAAGATGATGCAGGGCGAGCTCGACAAGCTCAAGGGCTTGGAGGGCGAGCTGCATAAGCGCGTCATCGGCCAGGATGAGGCCGTCTCCGCCGTCGCCGCAGCCGTGCGCCGCAGTCGTGCGGGCCTCTCCGATCCGGACAAGCCCATCGGCAGCTTCTTCTTCCTGGGCCCCACCGGCGTGGGCAAGACCGAGCTCGCCAAGGCGCTGGCCGAGTGCCTGTTCGATGACGAGCGCGCGCTCGTGCGTATCGACATGTCCGAGTACATGGAGAAGTTCAGCGTCCAGCGTCTGATCGGTGCGCCCCCGGGATATGTGGGCTACGACGAGGGCGGCCAGCTCACCGAGGCCGTGCGCCGTCGTCCGTACTCTGTGATCTTGCTCGACGAGATGGAGAAGGCTCACCCGGATGTCTTCAACGTGCTGCTGCAGGTGCTCGACGACGGTCGTTTGACCGATGGCCAAGGTCGCCAGGTGTCCTTCAAGAACACGATCATTATCATGACGTCCAACGTGGGCTCCAAGGCTATCGCCGAGCTTTCCGGCAAGGACGAGGAGGAGATGCGCCATCAGGTCGACGCCGCCATGGCTCAGACCTTCCGCCCCGAGTTCCTCAACCGTATTGACGATATCGTGGTGTTCCATCCGCTCGGCATGGCGCAGATCGAGAAGATCGTCGATATTCAGCTTGCCGACGTCCGCGCACGTCTGGCCAAGGAGCGCATGACGCTTGCCATCACCCCGGCGGCCAAGCAGATGCTCGCCGTGGGCGGCCTGGACCCGGTCTTTGGCGCCCGTCCGCTCAAGCGCCTGGTCCAGCGCGAGGTCGTGGATGCCATCGCGGCCGCTATCATCGACGGCACGGTGCGCGAGGGCGATCAGGTGACGGTCGATGTCGACAAGGACGGTGGCTTTACCGTCGTGTGCGACAACACGCCGGCGGCCACCTACGAGGTCCCCGACGCCGAGTAGATCTTTAGGACATGCCTTAAAATCTGCCTTTAGAGCCAAACGCCAAGGGCGGCGGATCCGATTGGGTCCGCCGCCCTTTTTCGTGCGACAATCGATGGTGTTGAACGTGAGTACATGGCAAGGAGCTATGCAGACGATGGACAAGAACAAGACGAACACGCCGGCGACCGATGCCGCACCCGCCGCACCCAAGCCTGCGCCTAAGCCGGCACCCAAGCCGCGCGACCCCTATATTCGTGCCGAGAACGAGGACGACGACGGCTACGATCCCTACAGCGATCGTCGCCCCGAGCGCGAGCCGCTGTTCGAAGCCGACCCGTGGCGCTGAGTGCCACCCAATAGGCCACCAATAAGTTGCGGTGAAATAGGGACTGTTTTGCGGTTTGACCAGCAAAAACAGTCCCTATTTCACCGCAACTGCGTTAGAGATGTGGGTGTTGGGCGGCTGTCTTCGGGCCGGCTAGTCCTGGGCTTTGATGCTCGGCAGGAGAATCTGAGCGAGGTAGTCGGTCTCGAGTTTGGTCGCGGCGTCCGCCTTGCCGTCTTTGCCAACCAGGTCGTTCTTGATCTGGCTATAGGTATAGCGGTTGCCGGTCGTAAGCTCGACAAGCTCAATGGCCGTGTCCATGGGGTAGGTCGACACGGGGTCTTGCGTGCGCCCGTTGATGGTCTGGGGCACCACATACGGATAGACGGGGCCGCTGGCGTAGACCGTGTAGCCGTTACCAAGGTTTGCCGTACCCAAAACCGTATCGCCCTCATCGGGGGTAAAGTTCTCGCCGTCGCGCACCGCAACAAGCGTCACGATCGGCGTATTGCTGTCGCCGTCCAGATAAATGCACAGCGTGCTGCCGTTTTGCCAGGTTGCGACCTTGCCATACCACTCAACCGGAATATCGAGTTGATACAGATCCGTCGCCTTATGCCGAGCGTCGGCATCGCGGGCGGACTGTGCCTCGCTCGCGCTTACGGCGTTGCCGGCGGCATCGCGGCGTGTAATTGCCGTCTGCTGGAGTATCTTTGCCGCGGCGGCAGAGCTACAACCGCCCTCCTCGGCGTACTTGGCCGCGGCATCAATCTGGTCGTCGGTCACCGTGTCGGCCGAAGGTACCTTGAGCTTAAAGGTGGCCTGGGCACTCAAATCCTGCCCATCGCTCTTAATGGTGACCTGCGCCTTGGTGGTCGGGACGGTGTAGATGGTGCCGTCGGCCGCGATGGGGGAGGCGGCAATGGAGAGCGTGTAATCGCCGGGCAGCAGCTTAATGCCACGACCGTGCTCATCAACGTAGAGTGTTTCGCTCACGGAAGAACCGTCGGAATCCTGCCCGCTCACCTGTACGGGAATCTTGGAGCCAGTTGAGCAGTCGAGGCCCGCGGCATGCACGCCAATCTGCACCGACATCATCGTGTGCGCACTGGCGGCGACAGCGGCAGCCTGCTCTTGCTGATATCCGTTCCAGGCGGCATAGCCTGCGCCGCCGGCGACGAGCGCGACGGCCACAACGCTGGCAACCATCAGGTTGCGTCGCTTGGGCGACATCTTGCGGTGACGGGCCTCGGCCTCATGTGCCGAGGGAACGGACGGCAGGGGAATATCGCCCATGGCGATGGTCTCGTCCACGGCCGGCGCAGAACCCAGACCGGGGAGCTCACGGGTGAGCGAGTCGTCGGCGGGCAAGCTGCCAAGCAGTGTAGTTTCTTCGCCGGGGTCTGGACTCGGCTGGTCATCTGCCTCGGATTTTGGTTGAATCTTCGCGTTCGCGTCGTCGACGGGCGCATCACCCGTCTCCTCAGCATCGTCGTCGGGGTCGGTGCCATCCGAGTCGGTATCGTCATCGCCGGCGCCGTCAGCCTCGGCATCTTCGCTTGCGCTCTGTTCCGTGTCTGCTAAGGCGTCTTCGCGTGTCTCATCCTGCATATCGACAATCGTCTCGCCAAACGCAACATCGTCAAGCGAAATCCGGTCTAGGCTCTCTAGGGCCTCAGCGCATGCTTCTGCATCTTGGACCGCATCCTCTTGGCCCGTCGTCTCATCTTTCATATATCCCCCAAGCTCAATATCGGGACAACACTGTACCCAAAAACGCGGCTCCATAGAGCCGCCGCATGATTTGAAATCCGATTTTATATATGCGCGTGTTTTTGAATAGATGAATAGAGGCGCAACGACAAAAAGCCCCCGGAAAGCGAGCGAAACGCTTTTCGGGGGCTCTGCGAGACATTGGATTGAAAGGCCCGGTGAGCGGGCCTATGCCCAAGCGCCAACAGCGATCAGCAGGTTACTCGGCGTGCGCGTAATCCACCTTGGCGCGTCGAGCGGTAGCCTTCTCCCAATCGCTGGTGCCTTCAAAGACATCCTGCTTGTAGGGGTTGCGGCCGAGCTTCTTGGCACGGTAGGCGACGTAGATGATCGCGGCGATGTTGGCGACCAGCGCGGCGATGGAGACCGCGGTGGCGGCGGCGGGGTCGAGCGTGGAGTGGGTCACAAAAATGGACTCCTCCTGGAAGTACGGGAACACCTGGGCAAACATGCACCAAATGGCCAGCGTAAAGGCGCGGTTCTGGATCCAGCCGCCCTTGTTCCAGATAAAGGCGGCGACGGTCGGCGCCAGCAGCAGCGCAAAGCCACAGAACCAGGAGTGGGTGGGCAGGCAGTTGTAGGTGTAGCAGAAGTTCCAGATATCGTAGGCGATGATGTAGACCCAGGTCATGTCGGGCCACAGCATGTCGGTCTTATCCTCGGAGGCGTAGACGCTCCACCAACCGGTCATGCAGAAGATGTTGATGATGCCCGCGATGCCGTTGAACACGTTGTTCCAGCCGGCCAGCTGCGTGGCGCCCTCGGAGGTGACCCAGGTGGACTGGCCCAGGACAAAGAAGTGATAGGCGCTCTCAAAGTCGGACACGACGGCGATCATGATGTTGATGGCGACGATCACAAACGGCCATGCGCGGAACCAATGCGCCTTGCCGATCTTGCCCCACTGGTACTTAATGGCAATGAAGCCCCAGCAACCGGCCAGCGCCGCGTATACCTTGGCGTAGTGGAACCAGCTGTTCTGGTACACATGGGTGGGGTTGGTGAGCGCCCACTCGGCACCCTGCGAAACGCCGATGGCGATGGCGATGCAGTAGATGGTCATGGCCAGCGGAGCCACGCCAAAGATGATTGCCGCGCCCAGCTTGGTGCGGCGGCCGACTTCGTTGAGCACGATGAGGCCAATAAAGACCATGGCCCAGCCGGCCCAGTGGATAAGGGTATCGCTACCCCAAACATCGAACAGCATGCTGCTCTCCTTTCACACGCCCGCGGCCCCTCTTCCGATCGCGGGCAGTTTGGCCAAATGTCGTCAGTTCTGGGGCTTGCGCTCCGGGTACTTGGCGGTATAGCCCTCGATGTGGAGTGTCGAGGCGATGATTTCCTTGACCGTCTCGTCGGGCACATCGGGGTGCGTGCGGATATACATCAAAAGGCCCATGATGAGGGTGTAGAACGTCTCGTAGACATGGTCGATGCGTAGCTCATGATGGGTGACAAAATCCACCACGGTGGTGTCGCAGATATATTGCGCCACGCGCTGGACCACGTTGTGCAAAAAGCCGCCGTAGAGCGCGCCGCTGCTCGAGGTGAGCGTGCTCGGCAGCTCGTGGCCGCTCACGACCAAGCGCTTGAAGAGCGGGGCGACGGTGTCGAGTGCGCCCTCGATATCGCCGACGGTGCGGTTGGCATTCCACTGCTCGAGCTCGGAGATAAAACCGTCGATTGCCTCGTCCATGACGGCGGCGACGGCGGCGTCCATATCGGCAAAGTAGTGGTAGAACAATGAGCGCGTACAGCCGGCTCGCTTGGTCACGGCCGAGACAGATAGATGCGACACACCCAGCTCGGAACTCACGGTGCGCACGGCGGCGAGGATCTCGCGACGGCGTTCGTCGCCCGTCAGGCGCTTTGCCGCGCTGTCGGGCGCGGGGACGGCGTCGTCCACAGAGGTATCTGCTGTGTTGCTGCCCATGTTTTGCCGCCTTTCATCCTCTTTTGCCTGACCGTTCGCCTAACAGTCTTGAATATTGTTGACGGTTCGTCAATACTATTTTTGACACAATGTCAACAATAACGGGTGAACGGCATGGGGGCATGTCGAGCCCGTAAAAAGAGGGGCGCTGCGTGCCTGCCAGGCTGCGGCAAGAGAAGGGACGACTATGATTCTCAACGGACCGGGGATTAGCTACACCGAGCCCGATATCGGCGCGGAGTTCGTGCCGCCGCTGCCGGAGCATCCGCGCGAGGCAATCGTCAAGCTGTGCGAGCACTGCACCAACCGCCTGCTGCATCGCGACGAGCTGCTGGGCTACGAGTACTGGTCGTTTGCCGAGGCCGCGACCGACGAGCAGGCCGAAGTGCTCTGCAAGATGAAGATGCGCCGGCCCTATACGCTGCCCGAGATGGTCAAGCTCACCGGCATGCCCGAGGCCCAGATCGAGAAGATGCTCGACGATATGAGCTACACGGGTCTGCTCGAGTACAACTGGGAAAACCCCGAGCGCGCCAAGCAGTGGGTGCTGCCCATGCTGGTGCCGGGTTCCGCTGAGTTTCTCAACATGCGCGTGAGCCAGCTCGAGGAGCATCCGGTCTACGCTAAGTTCTTTGAACAGGCATCCAAGGGCCCGCTGTCCAAGGCCACGCCGATGGTGCCGCCCGGAGGCGCCGGTATCGGCATGCACGTCATTCCGGTCGAGAAGGCCATCGATGCCGCGAGCACGTCGGTGCCTATTGAGCATATCGAGCATTGGCTCGACAAATACGATGGCAAATATGCCGCTAGCACCTGCAGCTGCCGCGCGAGCCGTCGCGTGATGGGCGAGGGCTGCGCCGACGACCCCGCCGACTGGTGCATCGCCGTGGGCGATATGGCCGACTACGTGGTCGAGACCGACCGCGGCCACTATGTGACGCGCGAGGAGGTCTACGACATCTTGCGCCAGGCCGAGGACAACGGCTTTGTGCACCAGATCACCAACATCGACGGCGAGAACAAGATCTTCGCCATCTGCAACTGCAACGTCAACGTGTGCTACGCCCTGCGCACCTCGCAGCTGTTCAACACGCCCAACCTGTCGCGCTCGGCCTATGTCGCCAAGGTCGAGAAGGACAAGTGCGTGGCCTGCGGTCGCTGCGTTGAGGTGTGCCCGGCCGGTGCCGCCAAGCTGGGCCAGAAGCTCTGCAGCAAAAAGGCCGGCGGACAGGTGCCCGAGTATCCGCGCCAGGAGCTGCCCGATGCCACCAAGTGGGATCACACCAAGTGGTCGCCCAACTACCGCAACGACAACCGCATCGAGACGCATGAGTCCGGCACCGCTCCCTGCAAGACGGCCTGCCCCGCGCATGTCGCCGTTCAGGGCTATTTGAAGCTCGCGGCTCAGGGTCGCTATGACGAGGCCCTAGCACTCATTAAGCGCGAGAACCCGCTGCCCGCTATCTGCGGCCGTGTGTGCAACCGCCGCTGTGAGGATGTCTGCACTCGCGGCCGTGTGGACGCCGCCGTGGCTATCGACGAGGTCAAGAAGTTCATCGCCCAGCGCGATCTGGATGCCGCGACCCGCTATGTCCCACCTGTGGTGACCCCGACGCGTGCCGGCGGCTTCGACCAGAAGATCGCCATCATCGGTGCCGGCCCGGCCGGTCTGTCCTGCGCTTTTTATCTGGCCGAGAAGGGCTATAAGTCCGTCGTGTTCGAGAAGAACGAGCGTCCGGGCGGCATGCTCACCTACGGTATTCCCAGCTTTAAGCTGGAGAAGGACGTTATCGAGGCCGAGGTCGAGATCATTCGCCTGATGG
>USIL01000036.1:0-8621 GCA_900554655.1 uncultured Collinsella sp. | reverse complement strand
CCCGCCGTATGGGTTAAACGCTCAAAAGCACCTTAACAGTTACAGCTTGTTAGCGATCTTCTTTGCCGTGCGCTTGACGCCGGCCACAAGACCCCCCGCGGGATGCTCCTTTTCGTATGCTAGACGCTTCTCGCGCTTGGCATACTCTTCGACGATGATGTCGCCATACTCGTCTTCGATCTTGTCGAAGAAGTCGACGGCGCCCTTAATTTCCTCAGCGGTCGGGTGTCCCTTCTGGACGCCGCCGGTGAGTTTGAACGGCCCCCACGTATCAAAGCCGGGGCAGCCGTAGACACCCATAAAGATGGCCTGCCTCATGCGGCAGATGCCATCGATATCCTTGCCGTACCACTTGTTTTTGCCACCGTAGGTCATAAGGCCAAACACCTTGTCCTGCGGCTGCAGCACGTTCGTGAGCACGCGCGCCATATCTTTGTCGATCTCGGAGTAATAAATGCCCGTGGCGACACCGATTAGATGATATTCGTGCAGGTCGGGATACTCGTTTTTGCCGAGCGTCTTTACATCGAGGGTATCGATCTCGGGGTGCGCCTCAACGATGGCGTCCACGAGCTTTTTCGTATTGCCGTGGTGGCGTGAGGCATAAAGGATGATGGTTCGCATAAGAAGGCCTTTCAGCTGTAATTGCATCAATGTCTGTATGGTACCCCGTTGCATGCCTGGGAAACCGGACGCATCGATGAACGTGCGGGTTTGTCCTTTGGTCAGGGCCGAGACGGGTTCTTGCGAGCAAAAAGCAGTTGTTCGAAAGGATGGACAATGGAATACGCTCTCTCCAACGATTCGATTTCTATCAAGGTCTCCACGGCCGGCGGCTCGTTTACCTCGATTGAGGCTGGAGGTCGCGAGTACTTGTGGCAGGGCGATCCCGCCGTGTGGTCCGGCCAGGCACCGATTTGCTTCCCGATTTGCGGAGGTTTGCGCGATAACAGCGCCATGACGTTTGCCGGACATCATGTGAAGCTCGCTCGCCACGGGTTTGCGCGCAAACAGGAGTGGAAGCTGCTGAGCCAGAGCGAGAACGAGCTGGCGATGTGCCTGGCTTCGGAGGATAACGCCGCGCTGCTGAGCGATTATCCGTACCCGTTTAAGCTTGTCGCTCGTTATACGCTCGAGGACGCCGCCGTGCGCGTCTCCTACGAGGTGACCAACGAGGGCACCGAGGACATGCCGTTCTTTATTGGCGGTCATCCCGGCTTTAGGTGCCCGCTCGATGAGGGCGAGGCCTATACGGACTACGAGCTGCGCTTTGAGAAGGACGAGGCTGCTGAGCTTTGCACCGCTGTCCCTTCGACTGGCTTGATTGACGTCGCAAACCGCTCCAAGAACCCCATGGTGGGAAAGACGCTGCCCCTGTCGCACGAGCTCTTCGATTTTGCGGAGACCATCTTTGACGTGCTCGAGAGCCGTCAGGTCACGCTTTCCAAGAAGGGCGAGGACAAAGGCGTTCGCCTGAGCTTTGAGGGTTTCCCGTATCTCATTGTGTGGAGTAAGCCCGAGGGCGATTTTGTGGCGGTTGAGCCCTGGGGCGGCCTTTCGACCTGCTCCGATGAGGACGACGTGCTTGAGCATAAGCGCGGCTGCCTTGTCGCCAAGCCCAAGGAGACCGTCGTTCGCTCGTTCACGATTGAGATCCTGTAATTCCGTTTTGTCGACTCGTATCGCGAGGCACAAGGAGCCTGCGAGATAAGGAGCTAAAAATGATCCTCACCGTTACGATGAACCCGTCTGTCGATACGCGCTATCAGCTCGATGAGCTCGTTATCGACGACGTTAACCGTGTGACGCCCGAAAAGACCGCTGGCGGCAAGGGCCTCAACGTGGCCCGTGTGCTGGGTCAGCTGGGCGACGACGTTGTGGCAACCGGTCTGCTCGGCGGCCACATGGGCGCCTATATGGCCGAGCTCATGGACGCTAACGGCATTAAGAATGATTTTGTGCCCATCAAGGGCGAGACTCGCATTTGCCTCAACATCCTCCACGCCGGCAACCAGACTGAGCTGCTCGAGAGTGGCCCGACAATTGCCCCCGAGGAGCTCGATGCCTTTACCGCCAAGTTTACCGAGCTTGCGGGCAAGGCCGACGTCGTCACCATTTCGGGTTCGCTGCCCCGCGGCGTCGAGGCAGACTACTATGCCAAGATCACGGGCATTGCCGAGAACGCCGGCGCCAAGGTGCTACTCGATACCTCGGGTGCTTCGCTCGAGGCTGCGCTCAAGTCCGAGGTTAAGCCCGAGCTGGTCAAGCCTAACCTGACCGAGATCAACGGCCTTCTGGGTACGAGCTTTACCACCGACGATGTGGACGAGCTCCGCGCCGCGCTCGCTTCTGACGCCCGCTTCTCCGATATCCCGTGGGTCGTCGTGTCCATGGGCGCTGCCGGCTCTGTTGGCTTCCACAATGGCCGTGCGTTCCGCGCAAAGACGCCCGATATCCCTGCCGTTAACGCCACGGGCTCTGGTGACTCCACTATCGCAGGCTTCGCGCATGCCATCGCTGCTGGCGCAGACGACGAGACGGTGCTGCGTACCGCCAACACTTGCGGCAAGCTCAACGCCATGGATCCCATGACT
This sequence comes from uncultured Collinsella sp., assembly GCA_900554655.1. Classification (GTDB taxonomy): domain Bacteria; phylum Actinomycetota; class Coriobacteriia; order Coriobacteriales; family Coriobacteriaceae; genus Collinsella. The sequence continues at coordinate 6,027 of USIL01000036.1, read as the reverse complement.
GGCCACTTGGTTATGGATCGTTGGGACGAGGTCTACAACGGCGTTGTCGTGACCGAGCTGTAAGAGCTTGGGCATCGGCCTCGGCATCGCTTGCTAGCTCATGTCAACGACAAGTGCGGTAGCATTATGCCGGGGCGCGACGCCGATTTTGTCGTGTTCAATCCCGACCTTACCCTGGTCGAGACGTATGCGGGCGGCAACAGCGTCGGTAACGCGTTTGCCGAGTAGCCGCCAAAGAAGCGATCCGAGAGGGGATTTAGATGATTTACGGTGCATTGGGCGATATCGAGGAGTACCGTGGAATGCTCAAGGGCCTCGACGTGCTGATCGATTGGCTCGAGGAGAACGATCCGGCGAAGCTCGAGGTCGGCAGCCATCCGATTCTGGGCGACAAGGTCTATGCGAACGTCATGGCTCCCACGACGCGTCCCGAGGCCGAGGCTCACTATGAGACGCATCAGCGCTATCACGACCTGCAGATCGACGTCGAGGGTCGCGAGGCCTTTAAGGTCGCTACGGGCAGCTTGACGCTGGTCCAGGAGTTTGACGAGAAGGACGACTACGATCTGGTCGATTCCGACGCCTCGATCGCCGGCGATCTTGCTGACGATAAGTTTGCACTGTTCGTTGCCGGCGAGCCTCATATGCCCACGCTCGAGTTCCCGGGCGATGGCGCGCAGCCGGTCAAGAAGATCTGCTTTAAGCTGCTTGCAGATGCTTACTGGGAAGAGTAACGCGCTGCTCGGCTGAGCTGTTCGTGTTGTGAGCGTTTTCCTTTGGAGGAGCGCGCTTAGGCCCCGCTGATCGCGGTTCCTTTGGGGATTGCGGCTGGCGGGGCTTTTTGTTGAGTAGGGGAGTTGCCGGCGGCGTTGTGCTTGGATTGGCATTGTGCGATAAATCGGCAAGAAAAAAGCCGCCCGAAGGCGGCTATCTTGTGCAATGGAGCCAGCGACCGGGCTCGAACCGGTGACCCCCGCTTTACGAGAGCGGTGCTCTACCAACTGAGCTACGCTGGCGGCCATGTGGTGACGCAACTGAGGCGTCAACGGCTGTTTATGATACGGGACATCGCACATCCGCGCAAGGGTTCTGACGGCTTTTCTCACTTTAAATGCACTAATATTGGAGACGTGATGTCCCGCTCGTATGGGTCTCAAACAGAATGGGGCAGCCATGGCTCAACCCAAGATTCTTCTCACGCGTATCGATGACCGTTTCATTTACGGGCAAGACGTTGAGCTGTGGAACGAGGCGACTGGTTCCAACCTTGTCCTAATCGTCAACGATGAGATCGCGGCGGATTCGCGCCAATGGGCACCCATGAGGGCGGCGGCGCCAGAAGGCGTCTGGACAAGGTTTTTCTCGGTGCAAAGGACTATCGACATCATTCATACCGCAACGCCGCGTCAATGGATTCTGATCATGGTAGCCTCACCCGTCGATGCGCTCGCGCTAGTTAAGGGTGGTGTGCCGATTACCAAGATCAGCATTGGCCATATGCAGGCAGGGGAGGGCAAGCGTTCCGCAACGCCCGCAGTTGCCGTAGACGACACAGATGTCGCTGCTCTCAGAGAGCTGCAAAAGCTCGGCATAGAACTAGAAATCCGTTACCTCCCCAGCTCCAATCCCGACCCCATCCAACTAGTCATTGGGGACGTTCTTAAATGACTAGTCAAGCGGGACACCCTTGGCACTTGGGGACGTTCCTTATGTGCCGGCCTTTTAGGAACGTCCCCAAGTGCCGGCAGATTGGGACAGTCTTTCTTGCCAAACGTTAAAGACTGTCCCCAACGACTAGTCATTTAAGAACGTCCCCAATGACTAGATAGCAAAACGCCCGTCGGCGGTGGTGCCGGCGGGCGTTGCTGTGCAATATGTTGCATTGTGGGCTTAGTGCCTCATAAAGTGGTACTCGATCACATTGCTGTAGGGGTGACCCGGGCCCACAATGCCCTGCGGGAACAACGGCTGGTGCGGCGTGTCGGGGTACATCTCGGCCTCGAGAGCAAAGCCGGCGCCCCAGCCATAGTTAGCATCGTCCTTGGCGTGCTCGTCGCCCAGCCAGTTGCCGGTGTAGAGCTGCACGCCCGGGGCAGTGGTGTAGTAGTCCAGCTCGCGGCCGGTCCACATCTCCTCGACGTGCATCGCGCGGCGGAGATTGCGGCCGTACTGATAGCCATCGATGCACAGACAGTGATCGTAGCCACGGGCCTGCTTAATCTGCGGGTCGTCGGCCTCCATGCCGGGAGCGACGGGGCGCAGCTCGCGAAAGTCAAACGGTGTTCCCTCGACCGGAGCGATCTCGCCGGTGGGGATATTCTGCTCGTTGATGGGCAGGTAGTGGGCAGCGTTGGCAACAAAGAAGTGCTCGCAGTCCATGCCGGCGTTATGGCCGGCAAGGTTAAAGTATGTGTGGTTGGTCATGGACACGTAGGTGGCGCGGTCGCTCTCGCAGCCATACTCGATGCGAAAGACGCCGGTGCGTGTAACGGTAAACACGGCCGTAAAGGTGCGTTTGCCGGGAAGGCCCAGTTCGCCATCCTCAAGCGAGGTGGTCATGCGCACGGCGTTGTGAGTCTCGTCGAGCTCAACGTCCCACACGCGTTTATGCAGACCGTGCTCAAGATCGCTGTGCAGGTTGTTGGCGCCCTCGTTGGCGGGCATATGCCAGTCCGTACCGTCGATGGTGATCGTGGCGCCCGCGGTGCGGTTTGCCACGGGGCCGATGGTCGCGCCAAAGCAGGCGGGGTTGTCAAAGTAATCCTCGAGCTTATCGAAGCCCAGCACCACATCGCGCACGTTGCCGGGAATGTCGGGCACGTCGATACCAAGCACGGTGGCGCCATAGTCCATAATGCGAACGCAGATCTCGGGCCCGTTGAGGGTGTAACGATGAACGGGGGTACCGCACGGCGCGGTGCCGAAAAGCTCGGAAGTGATCATTTGGTTCCTAACATCGAGGTATTTCCGACAAACTGTAGCGCGAACAGGCGAGATTATCACTACACCCCACTAAAGCAGGGGGTATTTTTCTCAAAAAAGTGATGATTGGAGCTGTGCGGGCGTTCATTTTTGACGCGCACGGGTCTGATACAATTTGTTCGTTACTGTTTGAATGATATGCACGCATAGAACGGCGAGGATTCATCGTGATTAAGGCAGAGCGACAGGATAGGGTTCGCCAGCTGCTCGATGAGCAGGGCACGGTTTCGGTTAAGGAGATTTCGGATGCGTTAGGTGTCTCGGACATGACGATCCGTCGCGACCTTGAGGAGCTTGCGAGCCTAGGCGAGATCGAGCGCGTGCACGGCGGCGCCCGTAGTGCGCAGAGTCGCCCGCACGCTATGTTGCGCCATGAGTATTCGCACAGTGAAAAGCGCACTAAGCATGCCGAGGAAAAGCTGCAGATCGCGCGCCGCGCCGTTGGGCTCATCGAGGAGGGCTCGACCATCTTTTTGGGGACGGGCACTACAGTTGAGCAGATGGCCTCGATGCTGCCGGCGTGCCGCCTACGCATCGTGACTAATTCGCTTTCGGTGTTTAATCTGCTCGAGGCGCGCGAAGACTGCGACCTGTGTCTCGTGGGCGGTATGTACCGTCGCCGCACTGCCGCCTTTGTGGGCCCCACGGCCGAGGACACCTTGCGCGCACTGGGGATCGACGCAGCCTTTATCGGCGCAAACGGCATTCTGGACGGCGACGTGTCTACGTCTAACATGGAAGAGGGCCGCATCCAGCAGCTCGCCTTTAGCAAGGCCGATTCACGCTACCTCATCGCCGACTCCAGCAAGATCGGCAAGCGCGACTTCTACACCTTCTGCCGCCTGGACAGCCTGGACGCCGTGGTGTGCGAGCCGGGCATCGCCGCCGAAGATCGTGCCGCCATCGAGGAGCACACGCAGGTCATTTGCTAGCTAGCGCTACGGGATTGCCAACAGGCGATGCGGGAGGACTTTTACCTCCTGTCATTGTGGAAACCAGCGCGTCAGCGCTACGCGATATGACGCGCAAATGAGGACTCCACTATCAAATTGTCTCAATCTGTGACATCTAGACGTCCAAAACCGGTCTTAGTGTTACAGATTGAGACAATTCGGTGGGGTCTACCTTGTTTGTCTCGATCTGTAACGGTTAGGACTTAAAAACTCGGCTACGTGTTACAGATCGAGACAAAAGAAAAAGAACATTAGGACTTGAAAATAAAGTTTTGATAAGGGATTCGCCCAGTTAAGACGGTGCGGCAGACAATTGAGATTAGTTTGCCTCCGGAGTCGTAAGCATAATGAGTCAGTTCGATGACCGGAAGTTTTGCAACACCATAATTACTGGCTTCGGAATCGCTAAGCTGACGTGCTCTATAGCTTTCCCTAACAGATTGGATAGACTTGGACAAGTCGTCCATGATTCTGCTAAATGCCTGAAAATCTAACTGGTTATTCGGAACGCGCGACTTTGAAATGAAGAACGTATCAGCGCCTATGAAGCTGCCTTCAAGTTCGTAGGTCAATTCAAGACGCTGAATTTCATCGCGACTTTGACATCCAAATTGTTGGAGCATCATTACGGAAATTGGACGACCTGATGTGAGGCCGCCGAAATGTTTGGTGATGGCATCCGGATCAACGCCATCGCAATGGCTTGCAAAGTCAAAGTCTAAAAGTGAATTGAGCTCGCTAACGCGTTTCGGTGCAACAAACGATCCCTTACCTTGGATTCGATAGATACTTCCACGACGCTCCAGCTCACTCATGGCAAGTCGGACGGTTGTTCTGCTTACGGCGTATTCGTCGCAGAGTTCCATTTCTGTTGGAAGTTTATCGTCTGCTTGATATTCATCGACGATCTGCTTGAGCAGCGCGTCGGTGAGCTGTAAATAGAGTGGCCGTTTTTCGTGTGTATCGAGCATTAGAGCCTCAGTTTGCATGTTGGTTATACCTGATGGTTGCCTCAGTCGGGATGTAACGTGGGCAAGGTAACCTTAACGTATCACAGAGCGGCTCAGCATGACGATCTGATGCCTGTATCCACGAAGGGCTTGTCCGAGCGTGAAGATATTCTGGGGCAGGCAAATACCGTTCATGGAGTCCCCGATATGTTGGAGGTCAGCGCCGGCTGCTTTTGCTGCAAGGCCTATTTTCTTAATGGTCTCGCTGTCGCAGGAGTCTTGACTCGTCCCGTTCGCCGCCATGACGAGAACCTTCTCTTCAATTGACTTGCCTACGTTGTGGGATCGTACAAAGTCTACGATGGCGCGCAGGTCTGCTTCTTGGAAGCAAGGGACGGTGTAGGGGGCTGGCACGAGAAGGATATCGACGCCGAGGTCAACAAACTTGCGCGCAATTTCGAGCGTCATGACAGGTTCTGCAACGCCCGCTCCATGCATTTTTCCGGCTATGACCAGGCCATTGAAATGCTCTTTGGAGAGTTTAATCGAATGGGCGATTGCATCGTTGGAGACGCCGGTTCCAGGGTTGCCCGTCAGGCAGATAAAATCAAATCCGAGTTCGTTAGCCTTTTCTAAGGTCTTGGGAGAGACGCGACGACCCATGGGGATTTCCGTTCGGGATTCAGACATCTCTGCCTCGTTATCAACTGGCTCCAGATTGACGCCAATGGGCCTTCCGCATGCTCGCTTCACCCAAGTGACCGGGTTTTCATTGAGATCATCTGGAATACCGGCAATAACTGGATCGAACACATCGAGCGCGTTAAACAGAAGCAGGTCGGCACCTGCGGCACGTTCGATTTCGGCATTAGTAACGCCGCCGAGAAATTGGGAAGAGGGTACGTTTTCCGCCATGATGGTACGTCCCTCGGAAGCCAGAATTGCCTGTTTTAGATCCATGGGTGACGTGGCGGCAAAATCGGATGCGGACATGTTCAGTAATCGTTTGGGCATTGTTACTTCCTTTGACTAGAACGACAGGCTTGTGACATTGTCTCTAATATTGTTACAACAATATATTCAATATGTTATATCCAATCGGTGAACGGTTGCAAACTTATTGTACTGCTCGGAAAAAATAG
>USIL01000035.1:0-8748 GCA_900554655.1 uncultured Collinsella sp. | reverse complement strand
ATGAAGGACTGGCAGAAGTGCATGATCTCGTTGTTGGACTTGCCCTTGGGGTCAAAGTCGGAGCCGCCCTTGCCGCCGCCCATGGGAAGGGTGGTCAGGCTGTTCTTGAGGATCTGCTCCAGGCCCAGGAACTTGAGCATGCCCAGGGTGACCGTCGGGTTAAAGCGCAGGCCGCCCTTGTAGGGTCCAATGGCAGAGTTGAACTCGACGCGGTAGCCGCGGTTGACCTGAACCTTGCCCTGGTCGTCGACCCAGGGAACACGGAACATAACGATGCGCTCGGGCTCGACGAGGCGCTCCAGCAGAGCGGCCTCCTCGTACTCGGGATGGGCGTCGAGCGCCGGCTGGATGGTGCCGAGGATCTCGGTCGCGGCCTGGATGAACTCAGGCTGCTCGGGATAGCGGGCCTTGAGCTCGTCGAGAACTTTCTGCGTGTAGCTCATGCTTCCTCCAATTGATGGAAAAGAAAAGTGTCGTTCGCGGCGCCCCATGCGCCGTGAGCTTTATCGAGTATGGATAATATCGCACTGTTGCAGCAAAGTTACGCATAAGCCGACGAGCGGATGTTTCGTTTTGATTACGATGCAGGTAGATGCGTTTTTGAGTACCTGACCCGCAAAATCCGTGTTTCGAAGCTGTTTCGTCCACATGGACTAAAACCACCACATTGGGGACAGGCACCTTTGTGGTGGTGTTGGTGGTTAGAGGACGAGCTGATGGTAGTCAGCGGGGGTTATGCGGCCTTCGGTGGCAGCACGGAAGGCGGCGAGCGCATCGCCCGAGAACGGCATGGCCCAGCACAGGCCGCAACCTGCGGTAATGGAGCCGGGCAAAGGCATAATGCGCCCGGGCACGCCGGCATCCAGGCACAGCTGCTCGCATTCCATCACGTCGAAGGTGCTGTCAAACGACACGATAATCTTGCGCTCGTGGTCGAGGGCATCACCGGACGGGGCCTCGCGATGCGACTCGCGGAACGCGGCCGCCGCTGCCTCTTCCTCGGCCGTATGCCCGCAGCCGCCGCAGCCGCAGGTGCAGGGCTCAGATCCGTCGCAAGTACAAGGTTCCCCGGTGTCGGGGCAGATATCGTGAGACATGGCAACTCCCATCGTCTAGGCGAGCAGTTCGGCCGCCGCAAACTCCTCGGGCGTATTGACGTTTTCGAAGCAGAGCAGCGACCCGGCTGCCGCGATGATCTGCGGCTCGTCTAGATAGCCGGCGTTCACCCGGTCGATCAGACAGCGGATGCGCTGACGATCGCTGACGAGCAGCTCACGAGCCGCCGGTACACAGGACGCGCGACGCCACACAGCACAGAGTGGCTCAATCCCCCGTTCCTCGCGCGGGACGCATACGTCAAGCGGGCCCTCCTTGACCCGATTCGCAAGTACGCCGATCAGCTCCGGCGAAACGAACGGCATGTCGCAAGCGACGATCGCTACGAGTGGCAACCGAGCAGCAGCCAGTGAGCTCGCGATGCCACGCATGGCACCGGCGGAGCCGTCGATGTCCATGACTACACGCGGAACCAGGCCATCGAACTCGCGCTCCTCGAGGTAGGCAAGCTCGTCCGGGCGCGAGGTCGTCACAACAAGCTCGCTGCCGACCAGTGCGAGCCGCTCCAGCACGCGCTCGATCAGTGGCTTGCCGCAAAAAGGCATGCGTGCCTTGTCGCAGCCCATGCGCGACGACAGCCCGCCCGCCTGGACGACGCAAGAAAGATCGGCCCGTCTTACGGTAGTCATACGGCAAAACACCCCCATCGGCATGCTCGAAACCTGACGCACGAAGCCAAACACTGTCGCCAAATACCACGCGACACGACGGCCCCGCAACAAAACAAAACAGCGCCTTTGCGGCACGCAGCAAGACCGCGAGCACAAAAGCGCTGGTAGCGTATGGCGGGAACGTATGTGAATCGAAAACATCCAAGACGTTTTGCACGCCTCGCAACGGTTTTGAGGACCGCGGAGCCCACCGGAGCCCATCCGTTCCCAAGTGCGGCGGTATTTTACCAAACCGAGCAGTCAATCTAGCGCAGGGAGCGCAGGCCGCCGGCCTCCTTGTCGAGCACTGTAAAGCGCACGGCATCCAGGTGCTCCAGGATGCTGATGGCTCGCTTGCGCGACACGCCTAGGGCCTCGCGCAGGACGCTTGTGGTGGCAGCGCCGCCGGCAGCGTCGATGGCCGCGGCGACAAGCTCGCGCGCATGGGCCTCGGCGGCGGCGGACAGGGCAACGTCGCGCTCGACCTTGACGATTGAGCGGTTGAGCGAAAGCTCGCGCAGGGCACGCGTCATGGTGTCGCGATCGAGCAGCAACTGCTCGCCCACCTCGGGCAATGTCGGTACATCGAGGCCGGCTTCGTCCAGCAAGGCAACGATACGTTCGCAGGCCTCGCGCACCACACGCGCCGCGGCGGCAGCGGAGTGCGGGTCGAACACCTCGGCGCCCTCGGAGGCACACACGCCGCGCGAGCAGCCCTCGTAAATCAGGGCCGCGGCAACGCCTTCATCAGCGGCAGGCCACGCAGCATGGGCAACGGCGCCGGGCGTAAAGCCCGTCTCCTTGGGAGCCGCCGCGTGCATGGCTGACAGGGTCGCCGCCAGTGCATCCATCGCGGCGTCGAGCACCACGGCGTCCGCCAAGAGGCCCGCATCACCCACGGCAAGCTTGCGAACGGAGCCCTGCGCCACCAACCCGCGCAGTGCGGCATCGACCTCGCCGACTCCAAGATCCAAAGTCTCGGCAACATCAATCGCCGTAACCGGCAGCGTCTGCAACGCCAGCCAAGCGCCCACACCGCCCGCGATATCGCCGGACTCGATCGCCGCATACAGCGCACGCTCCCCTTCGGCAAGCTCGCGCGAGCGACGACAGCGCGAAAGCAGCACGCGCCCGCCGCCAATAAGCATCACGGGCGAATATGACAGCACCACGGCATGATCCCCGGCACGTAGCGGCAGCGAGTTTTCCAAGCGCACCTGAACGATACGGGTCTCACCCACCGCCATGGGGGCCTCGCCCTCCATGAACATGATGCGACCGACGACCTCGGCCGTACCCGCCATCACATGCACGCGCGCGCCCGACTCGAGCACGCGCGGCTTGGCACCCTCGCGGCCCAGGTAAGTGAACGCCATCATAAAGCGCATCGTCTGGCCAAAGCGGCCCGCCACGCCGAGCATCTCACCGCGATCGAGCGCAGCGACGCTATCGCCCACCAGGTTGAGCGCCACACGCTGACCGGGCAACGCCCGCGGCGTATCGCCATGCACCTGAATCCCGCGAACGCGACAGACCGTACGCGACGGCAGCGCGACGAGCTCATCGCCCACCGCAACCGGCGCATCGTGCAACGTTCCCGTCACAACGGTACCGGCGCCCTTGATCGAAAAGCAGCGGTCGATGGGCAGACGCGGTGCGGCATCGGTGAGCTCGGCACGGGCACGGCAGGCACCCCAGCAAGCGGCAACCTGCTCGTCGAGCGTAGCCAGCAGGTCATCGATTCCCGCACCGGTCTTGGACGACACAGGCACGGTCGGCGCGCCCGCAAACACGGTGTCCGAAAGAAAATCGTCCACGTCGAGCTCGGCAAGCTCGGTCATCTCGGCATCGGCCAGGTCGCACATAGTCAGCGCGACCACCATATGTGTAACGCCCAGCAGCTCCAGCACATGCACGTGCTCGCGGGTCTGCGGCATCACGCCCTCGACGGCAGAGACCACCAACACGGCAACATCAATGCCCGTGGCACCCTGCACCATGGCGCGCAGGTAGTGGGCATGACCCGGCACGTCGACCAGGCCCACAATCTTGCCACTCGGCAGCGCCAGCTCGCCAAAGCCAAGTTCAACGGTCATGCCGCGACGACGCTCAACCTCCAGACGGTCGGGATTTTTGCCGGTTAACGCCTCGATCAGTGCCGACTTACCGTGGTCGACATGGCCCGCCGTGCCAACGATAACGGGACACTCCACCAGCGCCTGAACCTCACTCATCGAGCAATCGCCTTCTCAACGCATGCGGCAAGCGTCGATGCCGCCGTCTCGATATCGCGGTCGCCCACGAGCGTGCGCACATCAAACAAAATGCGATCGTGCGAAGTGCGCGTGACGACCGGCGTGTCGAAGTCCTGGACAAGCGAGCGCTTGAGCGCGTCGACGGACAGGCGCCCGTCGACCGGGCAGACGGCCACGCACATCGTCGGCAGCTCAACGGTAGGCAGCGAGCCGCCACCGGGGGTCGACGATTCCTCGACGATCTCCACCTGAACGGCGCACGGGCAACCGGCCTTATCGAGGCCGTCAACCATACGATCGCGCAGCTTGCGGGCACGTCGCTCCAAATGAGCCTGCGGCAGCGTAAGCATGCTGAGCACCGGAATATCGCGATGGGCCACGTCGGCGCCGTCCATGTAGATGCGCAGCGTAGCCTCGAGCGCCGTGAGCGCCAACTTGCCCGGGCGCAGGGCGCGCATAAGCGGATGCGACCCACAGGCCTGGACCAGATCGTGACGACCCATGATAATGCCCGCCTGTGCGGCACCGAGCAATTTATCGCCCGAGCACGACACCAGATCGAGCCCTGCCGAAACCGAAGCCGGCGTGGTTTCCTCGCCGCCACGAACCAGGATGTCGTCAGGCAACAACGCCCCCGAGCCCTGGTCTTCATAGAACAGCAGGCCGTGCTTATGGGCCAGTGCGGCGAGCTCCCTTGAGCTCACTTCCTCGTGAAAGCCCTCGATGCGATAGTTGGAAGGATGGACCTTAAGGATCATCGCCGTATCGGGCGTGATGGCACGCTCGTAGTCGACCAGATGCGTGCGGTTGGTGGCCCCGACCTCGACGAGCTTGGCGCCCGAAGCCGCCATGACGTCGGGAATACGGAAGCTGCCACCGATCTCGACAAGCTCGCCACGGCTGACTATGACCTCTTTGCCCGCGGCATGGGTTGCCAGCACCAGCAGCACCGCAGCGGCGTTGTTGTTGACGACCAGCGCGTCCTCGGCACCGGTGAGTGAGCGGATGAGCTGCGCGGCATGCTCCTTACGCGACCCACGCGAGCAGGTATCCACGCTGTACTCGAGCGTGCTGTAGCCGCGTGCGACCTCGGCCACGGCCTTTGCCGCCGACTCCGCAAGCGGGGCGCGGCCCAAGTTGGTATGGATGACCACACCCGTGGCGTTGACGGCGGGACGCAGGCTCGGCAGCGCGGAGCGATGCGCACGCCACTCGATGGCCGAGGCCAGCTCGCGCTTGGAACGCGGGGCGGCACCGGCACGAATCGCGGCGCGCTCCTCGTCGAGCTCGGCCGTCACGGCAGCATGGACCACCGCGTCACAGGTCTCCCCCGCCGCCTTCACCACCGGCCACTCGGCAAGCAGCTCGTTGACGGAAGGAATGGCGCGCAGGCGGGCGCGCACCTCATCGGACATGTTCTGGCTATCGCTCATGTGCGGCCTTTCAAAAGAAACGTGGATCAGTCAAATACATCAGCTGAGTCAATTACTCGTCATTATCCCCGCGCGCCGCGATCTTTTCCACGCGAACGGCGTTTTCCTGGGTGAGCGCGGCGCCCGTCAACGGGTCCCATCGTAACGGCGTATGGTCGAGCGGGCCCACACCCAAGGCTTGAGCGCCACCGGCATCGGCGCCAAACGAACGCCCACCGGGGGCGGCCGAGGTGAAGATGCACGCCGGATGCAGATAGGGCGTCGTCTCCACGCGCACGCGGTCGCGGCCCATATCGCTCACGAGTTCGACGATCTCGCCGTCGGCGATGCCCATGTGCGCGGCAGCATCGGCATTCATCTGCACGGCGTCCAAGTCGGAACCCGCCTCGGCGGCACCTTGGGCCGCGAGCCTGCGCGAGGTATGCGACTCAAAGGGTCGATTGCCGCTAATGAGGCGAAACATCCCCGGGCCGGGCTCCACCATGGGAGCGATCCAGCTGGGTACACGACCCAGGCCGGCTCGTTCCCATACGTCACTTGCCAGCGCAATCTTGCCGCCGTCCAGCGGAATCACGGGCTCACCCGTGCGCGACGGCAGCGCAACGCCAGTGTCGGCCCAACCGCGCTCCTTAAGCTCGTCCAAATCGATCCTAAACGGTGCCACCTGTGCAGCGGCCAGATTGTCGGGCGTAAAGTCGAAGTACTCACCAACGCCGCAGGCTGCAGCCAACCCGGCAAAGATCTTCCGCCCCGGTCGCGAGTCGTCATGCTGCACAGGCAGCACGGCGTTGCGGTAGAACACGCGCGCGTCGTTGCAGCCCACGACCGTTCCCACGCCGCGGTCGGCCTCCAGATACGTCACATCGGGCAGCACAAAGTCAGAAGCGCGCGCCGTCTCGGACCAGCGAATATCAATCGTCACGAGCAAGTCGAGCTGCTGCAAAATACCCAACCAAGCCTGCGCATTGCCATAGCCCGCACCGGGGTTACTGGCATAGACGATGAGCCCACGCAAATCGCCGGCTAGAATCGACTGGCCGATGGTCGTGCACAGGCCGCGCTCGGGGTCGACGAGCGGATAGCGCTCGGACCCCAACTTAGACTCACGCGGCATCGACGGCGTCGCGAAACGCGCAGGGTCCAAGTCACCCAACACAAGCGGCGTGGGCGGGTTGAGTGCACCGCCCGCGTGTCCGATGCAGCCCAGCAGCACATCGACCAAGCAGATAGCGCGCGCGGTCTGGGTGCTATTGGCATACGCGATACCGATGCCACCATGAAAGCCCGCATCCACCACAGCGGCAGGCGAGGCGGCAGCGAGATCGCGCGCCGTGGCGACAATCTCTGCGGCCGGCACGTCGCACATCGACTCGGCCCACTCAGGCGTCCAAACAGCAGCCGCCTGCGCCAGCTCATCAAACCCCGTGGTATAGCGCGCAACAAACCCGCGGTCGTACAAGTCCTCGGCAATGAGCACGTGCGCTATGCCCAGCAGCAAGGCCAGGTCGCAGCCCGGGCGCACGCGCAGCCAGCGGTCGGCAAGCGCGGCCGAGCCACTGCGCCGGGGGTCAACCACGATAATCTTCGCCCCGCGCCGGCGTGCATCGTTGAGCGCGTCAACGGCCCCCATCGTTGACGAATCGACAATGGAACGCCCCAGGTACATGATGCAGTCGGTATGCGCTAGGTCGGAGGCGGGGCTGTAGCCCAGGCTGTGCTCCCAACCGGTAAGTCGGCTTACCTCGCAGGCGCCGTCGGCACCGTACACGTTAGGCGAGCCCAGCGCATGCATAAGGCGATACGCCCAGTAGCGGTCGAACGAGGGAACACCGAGCGTCATGCCCAGCGCACGCGGACCATGCCCGTCAACAATCCCCCCAAGGCGCGCTGCAATCTGCGCGAACGCCTCGTCCCACGAAATCACATCGAACCCCGAGCCATCAGTTCGTCGGCGCATGGGGTGCACAATGCGATCGCGCTCGTCAAACGGCATTGCCAGACGATGCCGTCCGCGGGCGCATAGGGCACGCGCCGCGCACGGATGCCCCACAACCGGCAACTCAGCCATCACACGCCCATCCTCAACATGGGCTGCAAAGGCGCAATCGGCATAGCATCCCCCGCATGTCGTCACCACGGCGCGACCGTCACGCTTCGCAGCAGATGCCATCTCGATTACCCCTTTCACCAGCCAAACACAACAGGCCAACAGCCCGGCAACGAGCCCCAGACCCAAAAAGCCTCCCGCACGGCAACGCCCCGCGGGAGGCCCAACGTCAAACAGACGATACCTTACGCCTCGGACTTCTTGGCGTAGATAAACCAGTAGCCGAGCGCGACCAGAACCGCGCCGCCCACGATGTTGCCCAGCGTGGCGGCGGACAGGTTAAACGCAATGCCCGCGGCGTTGAGCGCATCGGCACCGGCGACGTCGGCGCCATAGCCGCACGCGTGCATCACAGCGCCCATAGGCAAAAAGTACATGTTGGCGACGCAGTGCTCAAAACCGCAGGCCACAAAGGCGGCGATGGGCAGCAGAATGCCAACAACCTTATCGACCACGGTCTTGCCGGCGGTACCGATCCACACGGCCAGGCACACAAAGATGTTGCACAGGATGCCACGGAAGAAGATCGTCACCCAGTCGACCGTCACCTTGCCGGCGGCGACGCTCACCATGGAGTTGGCGACCGCCTCGCCGTTGAGCTTGTAAATGCCGGCCATGTACACCAAAAAGACGATGAACAGGGCACCGACAAAATTGCCGGCCCACACTACGACCCAGGCCTTGAGCATCTGGACCAGAGTGATCTTTTTGCTCTTGAGCGCGCAGACCATAAGCGAGTTGCCGGTGAACAGCTCGGCGCCGCACACCAGCACCAGCACCAGGCCCAGGCAAAAGCACAGACCGCCCACGACGCGCTGGGCGCCCCAGCCGAGTGTGCTATCGCTCAAGAATACGGTAAAGAACAGGCCACCGAAGGCAATGAACGCGCCGGCGAACATTGCCAACAGAAAGGCCTTAGCGACCGGCAGGTTAGCCTTGGTCACGCCGGCGGCCTCGGTCTTGGCCTCGATCGCGGCGGGCGCCAGGCAATCGGGAGCGGGATACTCCACCTTGGAATCTGCCATGTCAATCACTTCTTTCCTAATCAGCAGGGACAAGAGCTCCTATTGCTCTTGCCCCAAGCGGACAAAGTGGGAAAAGTCGTTGGCGGCCACGGCGTCGTACACGGCGTCGACGGCGTCAAAGACTTCCGGGGACATGGGGTTGTAGAACTCCGTGTCGCCCGG
>USIL01000034.1:0-8796 GCA_900554655.1 uncultured Collinsella sp. | reverse complement strand
TGATTGAAAGCGGGCGAGCCGGGGGACTGACTCGCCCGCTTTTTCATCGCGCTAGCGCTTCTTTGGAATCGACCTAAGGCGAGCGAACCATAGGGCTGCGGCACCCGAGGTCAGGAGCGCGGTGATGCAAGCGGCGATGGGAACTGATCCTGTTGCCGGTAGGTCCTGCGGTAGGGTACAGCGTTGAATGACACGGTCCTCGTCATGTGACTCAAGTTTATCGCCGCCACCGTTGCGGCAAAGATCGACGCGCGCGCTGTTGGTGAGTGCGGTTTGGGGCGTATAAGCCGACGTTGCCTGCATGTGTACGACTGCGCCCCGAGCGTCTGTGCCAAGGATTGCTTTGGCATCGTCAAGGTCGTCGTGCTCATCTTTGAGATCATCGCGGGTCCAAGAATCCGCATCGCTTCGAGTCGTAAAGTCGGCGGCTACCGCACCGTATTCAATTCGAATGCCTGTTACGACGGTATTGGATGCAAGGTCGAGCTCTTCCGCCTCGAGTGTGGTGGATTCCGTGGTCGAGACATCCGCCTTCCAGAGGCGCCAGCCGTCGTAATCGACGAGGCGGCAGTCCTCACCAAGGCTCTCTTTTACTTCGTCGGACTCAAGCCAAGGATTTTCGTGCCCATCGTCAAGTGTCGCGTTTGCCGGCTCATCGACGTCTGTCGAGTCCAACGGCGTCGTGCGATACCACACGTTGCACAGACCGTTGAGGTCGCCGATGGCGACGGGGGTTTCGATTGAGATGAATCTCGCCGTGCCGTCTTTGGCGCACTCAAGATCATCGGTAATCGTAAACTCATCAACCCAAGTAGCGGAATCGTTTCGAGCGTCGATGGTATAGGAGAAAAGTCCATCCGTATTAGTTTGCGTCGCGGCGCGATTTTTACCATCGCCGTTAGCCAACAGGCCCTTTTCGATAGGTTGGACAAGTTCCTGACGCTTGTCGACCTGTCCCTTGATCTCGATGGGCGCATCCTTCATCGCGACGGATTGGACTTCTCCCGTATCCTTTATTTCAAACGTTATTTCCTCGGCAAGGTCATAGGTCCGCGGAGACATCATTTCGCGCAACGAGTAGGTGCCGGGTGCAAGATGTTCGACGCGGTGTGGCTTGTCGGATGAGGTCCAGGAGTCTATTTCGGTTTTATCGGGACCATATAAGGTGAGTTGTGCGCCTTCCACTTCCTGCTCACCGCTTGCATCGACCTTGGAGATATCAACCTTGGTGTAATCGTCGGATACGTTAAGCCGTGCTTCTACAACGGGTGTTTTCTGGTCGGCATAAGTAAGGTCGACAATATGGGTTGTCCGATCGAGCAAGAAGCCTGCCGGCGCTTGAGTCTCGACAACCTCGTAGCGTGCGGTGCCAAGTCCCAGCGGGAGGTTGTCCGCGCGTGCTTCTCCAGTTTCATCCGTCGTGATGGTAGCGACAGTCTCACCGTCGAGCGCGGCAATGCTACCGTCGGGGCGCACGATATCACTCGAGGCACGGATCTCAAAGACGGCGCCCGCGAGGCTGCTGCCGTCTATGGCATCGGTTTTAACGATCCTGATGTTTCCGGTCGCGGCGTGGTCATAATACGAGGCGATTGCAACGGGCGTTAGGTTCATGTCGGCGGGTATGTTTACCTCGATCTCCTCGCCGACAAGATAGGGCTCTTTGGCCGAGGTTTCGCGTACATAATAGGTGCCCGGCACGAGCGATTCGGGCAGTGTGACGGTCCCGGTCGCGTCAGTCGTAAAGGTGTCCATTACGTTATGTGTTGGATACCAGCAAGTTTGTGAGACAGATTCGTGATTGCTGTCGAGTAGTTGGAAGGTGAATCCGGCTAGTGGAACAGAAGCGCCTGTTTGGGCATCGCGTTTTACAATCTGGAGATGCGTCGACAGAGCATGGTTGTCCACGATATATTGAAGCTCGGCGCCGTTGGAAATCTGATTGGCCCCGACGGTCCATTCCCCTGCACGTTTAAAACCCTCGGGGACGGTTTCCGGAACCTCGCGAACCGTGTAGCCGGCACGGTCGTATGGGACGGCTCCGTGGACACCGGCGGGTCGCTTGCCTGTGCCGAACCATGCTTCGGGCTGATCTTTGGTGGAGGCAAAGCCATAGACGTTTGTGGTCAGTGTGCCAACAACCTGCTGAGAGCTGTTGCTGACAACCTCAAAGACAACACCACCCGCCGGCTGCTCCAGGCCGGATTGGTCGCTATTGCCGTAATCCTTGAATTTGGAAATCTCAAGGTTAAACGCAATGGGGATATCGGAAACGCGAGATTCGATCTCGACCACGCCTGAATCGCCGAGCTGGTCGGCTCCAACGGTATAGGTCCAGCTGTCGTTGGATGGCAGGTAGCCCTCGGGGGTTTTTGATTCGTAGATGGTAAAGGTTCCTAAGGGGACATCGGCGAGGGTGGCCCGACCGCTTTCGTCGGTCGTGAGGATTTGTGCCCATCCAGGGGTTGATTGCGACACACACGTGAACTCTGCTCCTGCGAGTGAAGATCCCACCTGGGGGCCGGCATTCGTCGCGGCATCGAGTTTTACGATACGCAGATTGATGGTGCCGGGCTGTTCATCAATGGCGTCCCGCCCGCCGTCATTCCCCGTGGTAAAGGCAATACGATCGTGGCGGGGGACATAGCCGGCCGGCGCCTTCGTTTCAACTAGGTAGTATGCCGTGTTGGGCAGAAGTGTTGCTTGCGCTCGACCGTTGCTGTCCATCTTGATGGTGCCGACACGCGCGCCGCTGGCGCTCTCAAAAATATCGAATGTTGCCCCGGTAAACTGATAGGTATTGTTTCCGCTGGTAATAACGGTGTTAGCAGACTGCTTTTGGAAGGAAACAGAGACCGCCGGCAGTACATAGAGCATGTCTTGACGTTTGCTGCCGCCCGATACGGCTCCTAGATAGCGTCGCGCGCGGTGCGGAGCGGCTTTGATGCTTCCTGATTTTGCGCTGTCGTGGAGCCACCGCGCAGCCGCCACGACTTCATTGTCGGCGGTAAAGTGTCCGCTCTTGGTTTTGCCCTGAGCGGTCGTGTAGGAGTAGGTGCCGTCGACATGGGTAGTGCCGTTGAGCATCCATACGGCAAGCTGGGTGGCGGCGCGGGCGCGATCGGGTGAAAGATGGTAACCGCCAAACGACGTGGCGGTAGGATATCCGTGACAAACGATTGCCGCGAACTCGTCGTCGAGCCACACCCAGCCTTGATCAAAGTTGAGCCATGGGCCGCCCGGTTTGGTGGGGCCGGGGCGCTCCTGGTTCATGCAGTAGGCAATCGAGGTGTCTTGAGCTTCATACTTGCCGATGAAGAAGGGTCCACAATCATCGCTAATAGTGCGGAAGCCGAGCTGGTCGTAGCCATCGACGGCAAATGCGGCTCCCGGTGCCAGGCAGCCGAAAAGCAGGAAGAGGAGCAGGAGCAGCGGACCTGTTGCGATTGCGCTGTGGACAGAGTGCGTGGGTGCGTTGGACATGGCTGCTCCTTATCCCTCGTGCGCCGCACGGGGAGGCTGCGACGCGTAGGATGAGGCTACCCCCGAGGTTCATGCGGGTAAGTACCGGAGCCTGACCAAAAGCTTGCCCGATTTCTGACAAATCGAGCTCAAATACAACAATCAGATAAAAGTGCAGGTAAAAGATGGTAAGAAAAGAAAGACAAAGGTCCTCATCTCCACAATTGGCGCGGTTTTCAAATGATTCTCCACAGCTAAAACAAGCATCACCACCCTTGTACCGAACAAGACAACCGCGTTATACTAGCCAACGCACAAGCGGGCATCGCCAAGTGGTAAGGCATCAGCTTCCCAAGCTGACACTCGCGGGTTCGAGTCCCGTTGCCCGCTCCAGTAAAAAGCACAAGCACGGCAGCGTTACGTTGCCGTGCTTTTTACTACCAAGCGCCGGGACTCGAACCCGCCAGGGTGCGAGCGTTAAGCGAACGCGAAGCGTTTGTAGCGAGCAGGCGAAGGCGCCGACAGGCGCCTGAAGCCGGTGCGGATTTGCGAAGCAAATACGCGGACGTCCCGTTGTCCGCTCCATGGAGCACAGAAGACCTCGGGACGGCCAATTCAACAAAGTCTTCCCCATCGTCACCGTGAATCCGAGGGGATCGACCGCAGCCGGTGCGGATTTGCGAAGCAAATGCGCGGACGTCCCGTTGCCCGCTCCAATTCCAAAATGTTAGGTTAATGCCTGCTGCCCATACTTGCACCTGCGCACGGTACAATGGTTGGGTTACGACCAACGTGCCAATAACCAAAAAGGAGCCGCTATGATCGATCGCTATACCCGCCCGGAGATGGGACACATCTTCTCCCTCGAGAACAAGTACGCCATTTGGCAGGAGATCGAGGTCTTGGCCTGCGAGGCCCAGGCGGAGCTCGGCAAGATCGGTATTTCCAAAGACGAGGCCCAGTGGATCCGCGACCATGCCAACTTTGAGAAGGCGAAGGTCGATGAGATCGAGGAAGTCACGCGCCACGACGTCATTGCCTTCCTGACCAACATGAAGGAATACATCGATGCCGATGTTCCCGAGGGCGACCCCAAGCCCAGCCGCTGGGTTCACTATGGCATGACCAGCTCGGATCTGGGCGACACGGCCCTGTGCTACCAGCTCACCCAGGCCTGCGACCTGATCATCGAGGACGTCAAGAAGCTCGGCGAGATTTGCAAGCGTCGCGCCTTTGAGGAGCGCAACACGCTCTGTGCCGGCCGCACTCATGGCATCCACGCCGAGCCGATGACCTTCGGCATGAAGTTTGGCTCTTGGGCCTGGGAGCTCAAGCGCGATCTGGATCGTCTTGAGGACGCCCGCAAGAATGTTGCCTTTGGTGCCATCTCGGGCGCTGTCGGCACGTACAGCTCCATCGAGCCGTTCGTCGAGGAGTATGTCTGCGAGCACCTGGGCCTGGTTCACGACCCGCTGTCCACGCAGGTTATCAGCCGCGACCATCACGCCTATCTCGCCGGCGTTCTCGCCACCACCGCAGCCACCTGCGAGCGCATCGCTACCGAGGTCCGCAATCTGCAGAAGACTGATACGCTCGAGGCCGAGGAACCGTTCCGTAAGGGTCAAAAGGGCAGCTCCGCCATGCCGCACAAGCGCAACCCCATCACCATGGAGAAGGTCTGCGGCCTGTCGCGCGTCGTGAAGGCCAACGCGCAGGTTGCCTTCGACAACGTCGCCCTGTGGCACGAGCGTGACATTTCGCACTCCTCTGCCGAGCGCGTCGCCCAGGCCGACAGCTTCATCGCCCTCGACCACATGTTCCAGTGCCTCATTCGCGTTATCGACGGCCTGCAACTGTATCCCGCCCGCATGATGGCCAACCTCAATAAGACCCGCGGCCTCATCTTCTCTTCCAAGGTACTGCTCGCCCTCGTCGACACGGGCATCACCCGCGAGGACGCGTACGCCATTGTGCAGGAGAACGCTATGGCAACCTGGCACGAGGTACAGGATTGTGTCTCCGGCCCCACCTTTAAGGAGCGTCTCGAGGCCGACCCGCGCTGCACCGTCAGTCAGGAGAAGCTCGACGAGATCTTTGATCCGTGGGACTTCCTCACCCGTATCGACACGGTCTTTGATCGTCTGGAGCAGCTGAGCTTCGAGTAGGTTCGGGCATAACGTTAGCTTTTTAGGGCGCTTTGCTGGTAATGTGTGTTGCCGGCAAAGCGCCTCGTTGCATTTAGGGAAAGACGGGGATAATAGTCGTCTCGAATAACATTCTGAGAGGGGATCGCATGATTTCGTTTGATTACAAGCCTCAGGGCGTGTGCGCTCGCAATATTCACCTTGATCTTTCCGATGACGGCAACAAGGTGATGGGCGTTGAGTTTACCGGCGGCTGCGACGGCAATCTCAAGGCTATCTCCAAGCTGGTCGAGGGCGCTCCTGCCGATCGCGTAATCGAGGTTCTCGCCGGTAATACCTGCGGTATGAAAAAGACCTCCTGCGCCGACCAGCTTACACGCGCTATCGAGGCCGCTCGCACCGAGATCGCCTAATGGGTATCGCCGATCACATCAAGAACGGAATATCGCGTCGCGGCTTTGTACTCGGTGGGGCTGCCGCGGGCGCTGCCACGGTGCTTGCCGGATGCTCGAAAAAAACGGGCACCAGCGATGATGCCGCCGGCGAGCCGCAGGTTATCAAGGATGATTCCAAAATCATCTCGATTACGGATGAGTACGAGGCAGTCGACATCGATCTTGAGCCGGCGGCGTCGTGGACGCTGCCTCTGGGTACGCTGCTGTACTACTGCGACGGCGATTACGCCGCGGCAATGATGGCGCCCGCATCGGCACTGCACGCCAACACGCTCGGTGTGCTCAACCTGGGCGATGGCTCGCTTACCACATTAATCGAGGATCCTATCGAGGGCACGGGATATGCATTCTACGATGTCCGTGCCGGCGACGGCGTATTCGCGTGGGTTGAGATGAACTTTGCCAATTCATCGTGGAAGCTCTACGCTCAAAATCTGTCGGGCGCTTCGCTCTCTGGCGACGTGGTTGAGCTCGATCGAGGTGGCAAGGACTACGATCCGCCGCTGTTTACGGCGTTCGGGGCATCAGTCATCTGGTATAAAATGCCTTCGGCAGGCGGCAATAAAACGAGTAGTGATTCGTTTTGCTATCGTCGCTCGCTTGATGAATCCAAGGCCGAGGTAATTTGGAAATCGACGGGCCGCTTTGCATCGGCCCCGCGCGCGAGCGACGGCATTTTGACCATCTCGCCGCGTGTCCGCAACGACGAGGGCGTCTACTACGGCATAACGGCAATCGATCTGACCGACGGCAACAACACCAAACGTGCCCAGCTAGTCCTTCCCTCGTCAGTCTCGCCTTTCGAGGCCGTATATATGGGCGATACCTTCGTGTTTTCTATCGAGGTGGCCTATAGTGGCGTGGGCAGCCTGGGCAATATGGGCACATATATCGGTAATGAGGGAGGGCCGTACCTCTTCCTGTCCCGCGAGCCGCTCGCATGTGCGGCTGGCAAGAAGAATAAATACCTTGTTAAGGTACAGGCGTCGCATTTCCTGATCGACACCTCTGCCAAGACCTATGGCTCGCTGCTGTCGCCCGACCGCGCTTTGGAGTATGGCGATTATCCAGCTACGGCGGGAAAATCGGACTCATTCCTTACGTACGCCACGGTGCGCAACAGCCAGGGTATACCAGAGACGGTCACTGCACGTCTATTCTCTCTTTAAGCTTAGAGGGGTTAAAAAGGCGCCAACAGGGGAATAAACGCGTTGTAATTGTGAGTACCGCCCGCCGAGCTGCCGCGTCATAGCGGCATCCGGCGGGCTCAGGTGCGTTAAAATGGGCTTGTTCTTAGCTAATTGAGACAGGGGGGCCGTGTTATGGCTTCAGATGCAAAAAAGATTCTGCTGGTCGAGGATGAGAAGGCAATCCGTGACGCCGTCGCTGCCTATCTCGAGCGCGAAGGCTACTGGGTTGTGGGCGTCGGCGACGGCCAGTCCGCGATCGAGGAGTTCGAGAAGCATCAGTTCGACCTGGTCGTGCTCGACCTTATGCTCCCCAAGATCCCCGGCGAGCGCGTTTGCCGCACCATTCGCGATACCTCGGATGTCCCCATCATCATGCTGACGGCTAAGGGCGAGATCGAGGACCGTATTATCGGTCTTGAGCTCGGCGCCGACGACTATCTGATTAAGCCGTTCTCGCCGCGCGAGCTCGTCGCCCGCGTTCGCGCTCTGTTCCGCCGTGCCCATCAGGCCGACGAGCCCGCCGTCGAGGTACTCGACTTCGGCGATCTGGTCATCGATATCTCGGGCCACAAGATCTTGGTCGAGGGCAAGGAAGTCGATCTGACGGCTTCCGAGTTCAAGCTGCTCACCACGCTTGCCCGCCATCCCGGCCGTGTGTATAACCGCATGGAGCTGGTCGAGAAAGTGCTCGGGTATGACTTTGAGGGCTATGAGCGCACCATCGATAGCCACGTGAAGAATCTTCGCGCCAAGCTGGGCGATGATCCCAAGAAGCCCAAGTGGCTCTACACCGTCCATGGTGTCGGCTATCGTTTCGAGGCTCCGGCCAAGACCGATAAGTCGGGCGAGAAATAGGGAAATCACATATGACACCTGCGCGCTTTGAAATCGGACAAAAGCACAAGCAGGAGAGCGAGGCGGGTTCCAAGGCTAGTTGGAACACGCCTCGTTCCGATTCTCGCACCGTGATGAGCTACGGCATGCGCATGGCCCTGTCCTTTGCTCTGACATCGCTCATGACAGTATTGGTGCTGGTGGGCGTTGTCTCTGTTGTGTGGGGCACGGTCTTTTCGGATTACACGCGCTCCAATATCGTCGAAATCGCAAATTCCGCTGCCGAGAAGTTGGCGACCTCATATGAGGAAAACGGCTCTTGGACCGCGGGAGAACTGCGCACGGTCGCAACGTCGAGTTTGGTTTCCGACGATCTGGGCATGCAGGTCGTCAATAAAAAGGGCGTGATCGTTTATGACGATTCCTGGCCCTCGGCAAGCGCCACCGCCGATGTACGCGAAAACCAGGCTACGACCGACGACACGAGCGGCAAGAGGGCATCGCATAGCCCGGTCTCGTCTGCTCCAACCGACTCCGATAGCGTTGCTAACGTCGAGATTGTAACGTCTTCCGGCGAGCATGTCGGACAGGTAAAGCTGTGGGCCATCGGCTCCGACGCTCTGCTCACCAAGGCGGACTCTGCGTTTAGGGAGAAGACCTTTAACGCCATGGCCCTTGCCGCGGTTGTTGCGGTCTGCATCTCGGTTGTTA
>USIL01000033.1:0-8841 GCA_900554655.1 uncultured Collinsella sp. | reverse complement strand
GCGATGCCGGGGATGTTACGGAAGACCTGAACATACAGGTCGCCAAAGACGCGCAGCGGCTTGAGCGGCGACACGCGCATCACGGTGACGGCGACGGCCAGTACCATGGCGATGGCAAACGACTCAAGCGTCATGCCCCAGGTTGCTAGCAGGGCGTCGATATAGTTCTGGCCATAGAGCGACCAGAGCTCGGAGAGACTCATGCGGACCTCCCGCCGATAAGGAAAGGGGCTCCCGTGTGTACGGAAGCCCCGACAACTCAGTGAGGAAACAGTTTAGCGCAATAAAGCGAATCGTGCGTTTCCGTATGGTTTCGCAGCGGCTGATGCCCAGCTTGCGAGCTTAGGCGCCGACCTCGGGCAGCTCGGGAACGTTGGTGTCGCCCGTACGGTCGCCGATGCAGATCTGCCACAGCTCGGTCCAGGTGCCATCGTCCTCGATCTTCTTAAGGAAGTCGTTGACAAAGGCGACGCCGTCGGAATCGAGCGGCAGGCCGATGCCGTAGGGCTCCTTGCTGCCGAAGGGCTTGCCGGCGATCTTGTACTTGCCGGGCTCGCGGACCAGGGCGCTCTGCTGCATGTTGTTATCGATGACGTAGGCATCAACGCGACCCTGCTGGAGTGCCTGGCGGGCCTCCTCGTCGGTCTTGAACTCCTGCTGGCTGGCCTTGGGAACGAACTCCTCCAGGATGGCGGGGCCGTTGGAGCCGGACTGGACGGCGACGTTCTTGTCGGCCAGGTCGTCGACGCTCTTGATGTCGTCGTTATCGGCGAGCACCAGGATGGCCTGCTGCGTGTAGTAGTAGGGGCCGGCGAAGGAGACGAGCTTCTTGCGCTCGTCAGTGATGGTGTAGGTGGCAAAGACGGCGTCGACCTGGCCGTTCTGCAGGACAGACTCGCGCGTGTCCGAGGTCACCTGGGTGATCTCGACCTTGTTCTCGCCCAGAATGTAGTTGGACAGGAGCTGTGCGATACCGGCGTCGAAGCCGCGGGTCTGACCGTCTTTCTCGTTGAGGAGGGAGAAGAGCGTGGAGGTCTGAACGCCACCGATCTTAAAGACGCCGGCGTCCTTGACAGCCGTGGCCCAGGTGCTGGCGGCGATGGCATCGTCATCGGCCTTGGGGCCGTTGTCGACGAGCTTGTCGAATGCCTTGGCATCGAGCGTGGCGGAAACTTCGGTATCCTCGGAGCTCTTGGAGGAGCCGGCGGCGGAACCCTTGTCGGCCTCGGCGCTGGTGTCAGAGCAGCCGGCAAGACCAAGGCCGGCGACGGTTGCGAAGGTGGCGGCAACGAAGCCGCGGCGGTCGAGAACGACCTGCTGGGAGAGGTTCTTGCTCATGGTAGAACACCTTTCTCAATAAAATCCCTAGCGGTTGAGTAGAGTTATACCCTATCGCGCTCAAATGGGTCAACACGAAATAACTCAGAAACATACTTACCTTATGGGTAATTCTACCTACCAAAAAGGGACAGGTTTATTTTGGCAGGTTTTATCTGGACAAACGTCGGTTGTTGCTGCTGAGATAGTGCTTTTCGGACGGCCCGCCTCGCTGTTTTGTCTCAATCAGTAACAGGTAGACGAGGAAATGGGTTCTAACTGTTGCAGATCGAGATTTTCTCTTCAGGGGAATTCGAATGTCTCGATCTGTAACATCTGGACGGACAAAAGGTCTCTATCTGTTACAGATTGAGACAAAGGTCAGGGACTAAGACGTCTTGTCTAGATCTGTAACAGTTAGACGGGAATTCGGGCCCTAGATGTTACAGATTGAGATAATCGCGTCGCGAAAACAAAAACCTCCGCAGGGGGGTGCTTTCCTTGCGGAGGTTTTCTTACTCGTTGAGTAGTCTTGCGGCTTCGGCGGCCATGTTCTCGACCGTCATGCCGTTCTGCGCGAGCAGTTCGTTGGGGTCGTAGCGGTCGGGGAAGCCCTTGGCGATGCCGAAGGTGCGCGTGCGCACGGGCGTGCAGGCCAGGTAGCACGCCACGCGCTCGCCCCAGCCGCCGTCCAAGATGCCGTCCTCGAGGGTGACGACAACGCGATGCTCGGCGACAAGGCTGTCGAGGAACTTGCGGTCGAGCTCGGCTGCAAAGCGAGGGTTGACGAGCGTGGCCTCGATACCGTACTCGGCGGCCAAGCGGTTTGCCACGCGCTCACCCAGCTCAAAGAAATCGCCAAGCGCGAGCACGGCAACGTCGCGGCCCTGACGCACCACGTTGTAGCGAACGGCGCTGTAGTCGGTGTCTTCGGCGGGCGCAAGGTCGGGGCGGCTTACCAGGCCGATGCCCGGTACGCGGATTGCCACGGGATGCTCGCGGTGGTCGAGCGACCAGCTCAGCATGGACAGATATTCCTCCATGCAGGCCGGCGCCAAGTAGTGCATGTTGGGAAGACCGCCCAGCATGGAAATATCAAAGAACGAAAGATGCGTCTCGGACGTGGTGCCAAAGATTGACGCACCAAACACCAAAATGGTTGCGGGGGCGTCGTTGAGGCACAGGTCGTGCCACAGCTCGTCGTAGGCGCGCTGCAAAAACGTACCGTACACACCAAAGACTGGCTTGGCGCCCGAGCGCGCAAGCGCGGTGGCAAAGGTCACGGCGTGCTCCTCGGCAATGCCCACATCGACGAACTGTTTGCCGGCGGCAGCGCGAAGCTCGGGTGTAAAGCCCATAATGTAGGGCGTGGCGGCCGTGATGCCAACGACCTGTGGATCGCGCTCGATGGCGGCGCTGAGCGCCTCGCCCGTAATGTCAGCATAGGTGCGCGGCGCGGGCTCGCTCGGATGGCCCGGGCAGAGCTTGCGCCCAGTCGCCATGTCAAACGGACCCACGTGGTGCCAGCGTTCGGGGTCGCTCTGGGCCGGCTCAAAGCCCTTGCCCTTGGCGGTGGAGACGTGCAGCACGATGGGATGATCGATATTGCGCAGTTCCTGCAGCGCGTCGACGAGGGCCAACACATCGTTACCGGCGTCCAGATAGCGGTAGTCGAGCCCCATCGCGCGGAAAACGTTGCGCTCACAGGTGCCGTTGCTGGTGCGCAGCTCGGCCAGATTGCGATACAGGCCGCCATGGTTCTCGGCGATGGACTGGTCGTTATCGTTGACGATGATGATCAGGTTGCTATCGAGTTCGGCGGCATTGTTAAAGCCCTCAAACGCCAGGCCGCCCGAAAGCGAGCCGTCGCCAATGATGGTGATGACGTTGTACGTATCGCCCGCCAGGTCACGAGCGTGCGCCAGGCCGCAGCCCAGGCTCACCGACGTGGAGGTATGGCCCATGGCGAACAGGTCGTGCTCGGACTCGTCGGGATTGGCAAAGCCAGAGGCCTCGCCAAAACGTTCCGGATCGATATAGGTATACGCGCGCCCGGTCAGCGCCTTGTGGGCGTAGGTCTGGTGCGAAACGTCAAAGACTATCTTGTCGATAGGGGAGTTAAACACGCGATGAAGCGCAACCGTAAGCTCAACGACGCCCAGGTTGGGGGCAACGTGCCCGCCGACGGCGGCGGAGCTTTCGAGGATGGCGTGGCGAATCTCGTCGCAGAGCTGCGGGAGCTCGGCACGATTAAGAGCCTTGACGTCCTCGGGCGTTGTCGTTTGCGTAAGCAGCATCGTTGTGGGTTACTCCATGCGAATCGAGCGCCGGCGCTCCCTCGGCCGGCACAATTGCACAAGACAGTCTCGCACATTTTGGCGTTTGATATGTGACGGCGGCGCGGTGATTCGCCAACTGGTGGGGCAAAACGTTTTGTCCGATGCCATACTGATAGGTTCCATGATGATTTTATTGATTGTGCGCAGGCCGTAGCTTGGCGCCGAGAGCTGCCGGAAGGAGGCCACATGTCCGATACCGTTCGTGCCGAGAGAATCGCGCGCGAAGTCGACCGTGCTGCCCGCCAGCTGGCCCAGGTGGGCCGCTTAGACCTGACGCGCGAGTTTATCCAGCATGGCGACGTGACGGTGTATGCGCATGTGACCTCGGTGGCACGGGCGAGTCTGTCCTTTGCCGAGCACTTGGGGCGTGTTGGCATTTCGGTCGACCGCGCCTCGCTGCTGCGTGGGGCCCTGCTGCACGATTACTTTCTCTACGACTGGCACGATCCCGACCCGAGCCATCGACTGCATGGGTTTCGGCATCCGTTTTTTGCCCTGGCGCGTGCCGAGGAAGATTTTGAGTTGACGCCGCGCGAGCGGAATATCATTGCGCGCCATATGTTTCCGCTGGTACCGGTGCCGCCGACGTGTCGCGAGGCCTGGATTGTATGCCTGGCAGATAAATGGTGCGCTCTACGCGAGACGGTTGCCGGTCGTCTGCCGCGCAGGGGCAGCACAGATGATTTGAACAAGGGCTCGAGCGACAAGAGGAGAGGGTAGACGGTGGGGACCGCGATCGACATGGCATTTGACGGCGCGACGCTTGCCACCTGCCCGCTTTCGGCGCTGGTACTCTCGTTTGCCTTCTACGGTTTTTGTGGCTGGGCATGGGAGTCGACGGTCTGCGCCATGCTCAATCACGGACGCTTTGCCAACAGCGGCTTTTTGCTGGGGCCGTGCTGCCCCATCTATGGCGCGGGCGGCATTGCCTGTTGGCTGCTGCTGCGCGGGATTCCGGATGCCTCGAGCCAGTTTGTCGCCGCGGCGCTCGTATGCAGCGTGATCGAATACAGCGTGGGCGTGTTGCTGGAGAAAACGACGGGCGCCCGGTTTTGGGACTATTCGCACCTGCCGTTTAACCTGCATGGACGCATCTGCCTGTACTGGGCTTGCGCGTTTGGCCTGGGTGCGCTGTGCATTTGTCGTCTGGTGGAGCCAGCGCTGCTGGGGCTGCTTGGCCATCTGCCGGTGTTGATTGTGCGGCTGGCGGCCTTTGCCGTTGCCGTTGCGATGATCGTGGACGCGTTGTGCTCGCTGGCAAGCTGGCGCCGTCTGTCCGACCAGCTTGAGTGCGTGCGCGCCGACCTTGCCGACCGCATCAACGAATCGCTGGCCGATGCTTCGGATTCCATGCTCGAGCGCATTCCCGATTCGGCGATTGACTCGGTGGCGCAGACGCATATCCGCAGCCGCGCCGTCAACGCGTGGCTGGCCGAGCTGGGCGATGCCGCGCTCGATGCCCTGCGTGAGAAGGCTTCGGTGCCGACGTTTATCTCGGACGGTGCTCGCGGTCTGGCGCTTGCCGCTCGCCGCGTTGCCGATGCCGCACCGAGCGTGCCGCGTCCGTCGCTCAGCCGTCGCCTTGCCGGTAAGCGCATGAGCCGTCCGGTACCGAGCGTGTCACTCAGCCGCCGCGACCTACGCTTCTTTAACGCCTTCCCGCGTCTGCGCATCAACCGCTACGAGGGCGTCATCCGAGCTACTAATCTTCGTGACCGCGCCCACGAGCTGTTTCGGCGCTAGCCGGGATGGGCGCGCTCACGGCTCCCTTGCTCGCGTATTTCCCGTTCGTTTCGCGTCCGTTGCCGCGCCGTTTCCAAGATTGCGGCACCGTTTCCATTCGACAACGCAGCGTTTAACAACGCCGTATCTGGTCTACACCAGTTGCCCCTCGGCCGCATTATGGGCGCCGACAACGTTCATGCGACCAAGGGGGAGCGAATGTTCGATACGGGATCGACAACGTTTATGCTCATCTGCACCATGCTCGTGTTTTTAATGACACCGGGCCTGGCGTTTTTCTATGGCGGCCTGTCCAGGCGCAAAAATGTCATCAATACCATGCTTATGTGCTTTGGCGCCATTGGCCTGGTTGGTGTGCTGTGGATTGTTGCCGGCTGGTCGCTGGCCTACGGCGGCGACGGTTCCAGCCCGTTTATTGGAGGCCTTGACCAGCTGCTGTGCCTGCCGGTGCTCAACCAGGTGCTGCAGGCGGCCGAGGGCAATGCCGCGGACGGTGCCGTCTACCCTCAGATCATCAACATCGCCTTCCAGATGGCGTTTGCCATGATCACGGCCGCTATCGTCACGGGCAGCCTGGCCGGCCGCGTTAAGTTTGGTGCCATGACGGCCTTCCTGGGCATTTGGCTGCTCGTGGTCTATGCGCCACTCGCCCACATGGTCTGGGGCGGCGAGGGCTCCTTTATCGGCGACATGATCGGCGCGCTCGACTTTGCCGGCGGCGACGTAGTACACATTTCGTCCGGTCTCACGGGCCTGATTCTCTGCTTAATGCTTGGCCGTCGTCGCGGCTTTGGCATGGTGAGCTATCGCCCGCATAACGTGCCGTTTGTGGCGTTGGGCGCCGGGCTGCTTTGGTTTGGCTGGTTTGGCTTTAACGGCGGCAGCGAGTTTAAGGCCGACGCCGTGGCGGCGCTTGCCATCCTCAACCCCGTGACGGCCAGCGCGGCGGGCATGGTCTCGTGGCTTGCCGTCGAGCGCGTGCACACCGGTCGCCCCACGCTGGTGGGCGCCAGCACCGGTCTGGTTGCGGGCCTTGTGGTGGTCACGCCCGGCGCGGGCTTTGTCGAGCCGTGGGCAGCGCTGGTTATGGGCCTGATCGTGTCGCCCGTCTGCTACTTGGCCATCAGCCATCTTAAGACCAAGTTCGGCTACGACGATGCGCTCGACGCGTTTGGCTGCCACGGCATCGGCGGCATCTTGGGCGGCGTGCTCACGGGCCTGTTCTGTGTGCCGGAGCTCTCGTGGACCGGTAAGGGTGGTCTGTTCTACACGGGCGACGTGTCGCTGCTCATCTCGCAGATTTTGGGCATTGTGGTGACGGTTGCTATTGTGCTGGTGCTCGATTTGGTGATCGCCGCAGTGGTCAAGGCGCTGCTCCACGGCAGCCTGCGCGTGGACGAGGCCGACGAGGCGCTGGGCTTGGATGCGAGTCAGCACGGCGAGAGCGCGTATCCCTCCTTCTCCGGACTTGACTAACGGCTTCCCCAGGCACCGCACCTTGCCGTTCAAACCGTCGCTCACGTACTTAAGTACGCTTCGCTCCTCTTTCACGGCAATCTGCGGCACCTGGGAAACCCGCGTCCCATACAAGGGATGCGTTAATTATTGAGAGGAATTCACTATGAAGAAGATTACGGCGATCGTTCGTGCTGAGAAGCTTGAGGTTCTTAAAGACGCGCTGTTTGCTGCTGATGTTCGTGGTATGACTATCAACCAAGTGCAGGGCTGCGGCGCTCAGCATGGCTGGAAGGAATACGTGCGCGGCAACGAGTTGCTTGTCAACACGATCCCTAAGGTGCAGTTCACGCTCATTTGTGCCGACGAGCACGTCGACGGAATTGTCGACATCATCTGCAATGCTGCTCGCACCGGTGCCGTTGGAGACGGCAAGATTTGGGTCGAGCCGGTCGAGGAAGTCATCCGCATCCGTACCGGCGAACACGGCCCCGCCGCGGTGTAGAATCGACCGTCTACCATCCGCAACGTTAAAATGCTGCAATGAGGCACAAGACTTGCGTTGTGGATGGACGGATTATGGGTCGTAATAAATATCCCGAGGAGACGGTCGCGAAGATTCTCGACGCGGCGCTGGAGTTATTCTGCGTACAGGGTTATGAGGGGACGAGCATTCAAGACATCGTCGACCGCCTCGATGGCATGACCAAGGGTGCTGTCTATCATCACTTTAAGAGCAAAGAGGAGATTTTCAACGCCGCATTTGATCGGGCAACGGCTCCGATTGCTGAGCGCCGTCGCGCGACACTCGTTGCTGGCAATATGACGGGAGCTCAAAAGCTCAAACGACTTTATGCGCCCGAGTCCGTCGTTCCGCAAATCGAGCTATGGGCTCGCATGCATCCTGCGGCAGATCCGGTAAAAAGCTCGCGGCTGCTGGCGATGCAGTACCAAGGTTCGTTTGACGAGTCGGCCGATGGCAATCTCTTGCCAGTAATCGAGGAGGGCATCGCCGACGGCTCCATTGCGTGCGAATGCCCGCGCGAAGCAGCGGAGGCCGTATCGTTGTTAGCGAATCTTTGGCTGCTGCCATTGTTCCGTCCGCTCGAGCCCAAGGAGCGAATGCTTGCTCGCGCACAATGTTTGGCGCAGATGGCGGCCGCGGTGGGGCTTGATTTGGGTAATGAAGTGCTCCAGACAACGGCCCAGATTTGGGACGTATGGAACCGTGCCGGGTGGTAATATAGATACCAACGGTATGTAATTGATTTGTGAGGGTAGCCACGGCTGCCCTTTTCAAGTCATTAAATACATACTGACAGTATGTATTTGGGGGCAGGCTTATGGCTGGGATGCGAAGAATTAGCGTTTCATTGGCGCCAAAAACAGTGCGATCTATCAGGCTATTTGGTCTTCTTGTTGCACAGCTGTGTGCGTATTCGATGCTGTCGGCACTGTGCTTTGCGTGTCCGCTTTACTTGTTCGATTGCAGCGGCTCCTCAACGTTATATGGCGCCGTCGCGGCGATAGCGTTCATACCGGGCGTGCTCGCGACTCCGGTTGGCGGGATTTTGGCGGATCGGGGAAGACATCGCGGGGTTCTTGTGGTACTCGGCATTGTTCTGATGGCTGCATCACTGCTGTTTATCCCCATGAAACGTTCGCTGCCTCTTGCGGTTGTCGTGGCAGCAATGCTTTGCGTTCAATATGGCATCCAATCGCTGCTGAAACCGATGCTTCAAATTGAGGCGGGGCGCATGACGGGCCAAGAAAAGGTTGAGCGTGCCACTGCGTTGGTCTCGCAGATAATCATGATGAGCAATATCTTGGGGCCTGTAGTCGGGACGGCAGTCTATGGGTGCTTTGGTATCGATACTCTATGCGAAACCGCGGCGTTGACGTTTACGATGTCAGCCCTGCTGTTCGGGGGCGCACTCAAGCAAAATGCCTCATCTGAAACGATGGGAGACGGCGCGACTCGTACGAC